>DAOUUS010000163.1 GCA_030668065.1 Candidatus Methanophagales archaeon | reverse complement strand
TACTACGAGAAGGCGAAAAGGAAACGGTTATAAATACGTTCGAGAATAACTTCAATATGAAACTGGTATTTGTAGATGCGAAAGAGCGTTTTTTGAATGGTTTGCTGGGCGTTACGGACGCCGAAGCGAAGCGGATGGTGATAGGCGAACAGTTCATAAATGTCTTTGAGGAAGAGGCGAATAAGCTAGGTAACGTTGCTTTCCTCGCTCAGGGTACCATATATCCGGATAGAATAGAGAGTGCTGGGGCGAGCTCGCAAAAGTCATCACGAATAAAATCGCATCATAACGTGGGTGGGCTTCCGGAGAAGCTGGAACTGAAGCTGGTGGAGCCAATAGAGTGCTTAAGTCTGACCCATAATATCATTTTCTCGTGGAAATCTGTGTAATCTTGTGGTTAGCTAAACAATTACAAATTATGCTTTCTTATTCATACAGCATCGCTTATACTTCTTACCGCTGCCACAGGGACAAGGGTCATTCCGCCCTATTTTCACCCTCCGGTCTGATTTTACTGATGTCACATCCTTATTTTCTTCTTCGATCAGATCCTTGAACATCTGGTAATGCCTCTTTAGTCTTTCAACGTAATTCCTATCCTTCAGAACGTACTTAATTTTATCCAGTAATATAGGTGCAAGTTCGGATTGATGACTGGTTAGATTTAATATCGGACCTTGTAATTCCGCTATGGCCTGTGGATCATTATCACCAAACCAATCAGCGTAAAATTTACGGTTCTCCCAGCCATATGCAATTACCGCCACAATTTCGTTTCTTTCTTCGGAATATACATTGAAAAAAACTCGCCGGCAATCACAACCTACCTCGTCACAATAGGCTTCAACCAGGCCATAGGTTCCCTCTGGTAATTCGGTATCCGCAATTGCGATTAGAGCTCGAGTTTCTGTTGCTGCTATCTCCGGGAACTTTTCATGAAAGGGTACGTATGGCATATTGATGACTCCAATATTTGAAGAGATGGCACTCCCGCTTTAAAAACCTTTCATCGACTACCACGTCATACAGAAAAAAACAGTTATGCTGCGATTAATAGACGCGATAGCGAATCAAACACAACTTATTAATTTGTAGCCTCTATAAAGTTAAACAAACACTATGATAGAATACATAATCACAGTAGTGCTGATAGCGGCGATTTACGCCATCTTCTCCTTAGGGCTGAATTTAGAATGGGGTTTCACGGGACTTATCAATTTCGGGCACGTTGCTTTTATGGCTATCGGTGCCTATACAACAGTATTGCTGAATTTGAACGGAGTCGCACTGTTTCCGTCAGTAATAGCCGGAATGGCACTTGCAGGACTCTGTGGCGGTTTACTGGGAATACCCGCGCTAAAACTAAGGGCAGATTATCTTGCTATCGTAACCTTAGGGTTCGCGGAAATAGTACGATTCATCCTGTTAAATGAGGAATGGCTCACTCGTGGTCCGATGGGGCTGCATGGCCACTCAAGGCCATTCGAGGACTTTATATCGGGCGATTACAACTTCTTCCTGCTGCTGCTCCTGGATGAACCGTTTTCGGGCGTGAATCCCACGCTGACGAAGCGAATATTGGAATATCTAAAGACGTTGCGAGAAGAGGGTATGACATTCCTCGTCATCGAACATGATATGCACATAATTATGCAGTTGAGCGATTTCTTGTACGTACTCAATAAGGGTAAGGTGATTGCTTCGGGTGTACCGGAAGAAGTGCGGCACAACGAACGAGTTCTGGATGCGTATCTCGGGTGAAAACGCATATACCTGCTACCGTTCGAAGCTGTAAACGGAAGAAAGTGCAAAACTACAAAGACAGAAGAATACCGAAAACTTTAAATGTTTATGAATATGAAGTAAGAGTGGATAAAAATGGGGACAAAAGTGAATTTGATAAGTGGAAGAACGACTGTACAAGGTCGTAATTTAGACAGTAAGATGTCTGATGAGTACTTCGAAGAAGTGGCACGATGTGATCTGAACAAAGCGGATATGGAGAAACTGGGTGTGGCGGCTGACGAATCGGTGAAGGTGAGAACGAGCTATGGCGAAGTGGTAGTGAAAGCGAAAGAAGCTGCGGGAACTCCGGAAGGGATGGTCTTTATACCTATGGGACCCTGGGCAAATGCTCTCGTCAGTGGAGATACACACGGTGCGGGTATGCCTGTGTATAAGGGCATAGATGCGGAGATAGAGAAGACGGGCGATAAAGTTCTGCATGTAAAAGAACTGATGCAGACGTATATGTGATAGGAGGAAAAGAGGAAAAATGGTAGAAATTACGGATGTTGTATGCTCTTTGTGTGGCTGTGTATGCGATGACATCACAGTAGAAGTGGAAGATAACAAAGTGACGAAGGTGAAGAAGGGGGCCTGTTCTGTAGGGAAGAGCAAGTTAATGGGGCACAACCGGATAAAGAGCCCGGCGATAAGAGTAAATGGCGAGCTTAAGGACTGCTCTTACGACGAAGCGATAAAGAAGGCGGCGGAGATATTAGCGGCATCGCGGAGACCGCTATTATATGGCTGGAGTTCTACGGTTTGTGAGGCGCAGAAAGTAGGAGTAGAACTTGCCGAGGAGCTAGGTGCAGTTATAGATAACACAGCTTCGGTCTGTCATGGCCCTTCCGTGCTGGCGATTCAAGATGTTGGGCTACCCTCATGTACGCTGGGAGAGGTGAAGAACCGTGCAGACCTCATTATATACTGGGGTGCGAACCCTGCAGAGGCGCATGCCAATCACATGAAGCGATACTCGTACGTCTCAAAGGGGTTCTGGACAGAAGAGGGCAAAAAGGCGAAGAAACTTGTCATTGTTGATGTACGGGCGACAAAGACGTCGAAGATGGCGGACGTATTCTTACAAATAGAGCAGGGGAAAGATTATCTAGTGTTCTCTGCGTTAAGGGCTATTCTATATGGACATGAAGATGTAGTACCGGACGAGGTAGGCGGCGTGTCGAAGAAGGACTTATTAGAGACCGCGGAGATGATGAAAGGCGCGAAGTTCGGGGCAACATTCTTCGGGATGGGTGTGACGCACACGGGAGCAAGGCAGAACAATATCGTGAATGCGATTCAGATGACGCGAGCAGCGCATACACACACCAAGTTTACTATAACGCCAATGCGAGGGCATTACAACGTAGCAGGGATTAATCAGGTCTGCACGTGGGAGACAGGATTCCCATTTGCCGTTGACTTAACTCGCGGTTACGCGTGGTACAACCCGGGTGAACTATCGGCTACGGACCTTTTAATTAGGCAAGAGTGTGATGCGGCATTGATAATCGCCTCGGATCCAGGAGCGCATTTCCCGGGTGAGTCAATAAAGCACCTCGCCAAGATTCCGGTCATTCAAATAGACCCATTCCCAAATCCGACAACCGAATTTGCAGATGTCGTCTTTCCGGCTGCGGTAAGTGGTGTGGAAGCAGAGGGGAACGTCTACCGGATGGATAATATACCAATAAGGCTGCGTAAGTTAATAGATTCGGAATATCCAGAAGATGAGGAGATATTGAAGCGGATACTGGACGAAGTGCGTGCGATAAAAGAGAAGGAGGACAAGTAAAATGGCAGAAGTTTTGATAAGGAACGGAGTGGTTTACGACCCGCTAAATGGCGTGAAGGGCGAGAAGAAGGACATTTGCATTCGTGACGGTAAAGTAGTTGAATCGGTAAAGAATCCGAAGGTGATAGACGCCGAGGGGCGAGTGGTAATGCCCGGTGGTGTAGACATACATTCGCACATTGCAGGCGGTAAAGTGAATTCGGGCAGGCTGTTCCGACCAGAAGATGGAAGAAAAGGGTTAGAAGCGAAGACGAAAGTTTGCAGGATGCAATCGGGTTATTCTGTGCCGAATACGTTCGCTATCGGCTACCGGTATGCGAAGATGGGCTACACGTTCGTGATGGAAGCGGCAATGCCACCTCTTGCTGCAAGACATACGCATGAAGAGATGGTAGACATTCCGATATTGGATAATGCTGCATTACCGCTCCTTGACAACAACTGGATGACAATGGAATATGTAAATGGCGGGGACATAGACCTGCTTGCTGCGTACGTTGCATGGATAATGAAAGCAACAAAGGGCTTCGGCGTGAAAATAGTGAATCCAGGCGGAACAGAGATGTGGGGCTGGGGCAAGAACTGCAGTTTGAATGATACCGTGCCTACGTTCGAGGTTACACCGGCAGAGATAATAAAAGGTTTAGCAGAAGCGAATGAAAAGTTAGAGATGCCGCATTCTATTCACGTGCATACGAACATGCTCGGTCATCCGGGGAACTTTGAGATAACAAAGGAGACTTATGACCTCGTGAAAGGCGTAAACACTGTTAAAGACAGGCAAGTTATGCACACTACACAT
>DAOUUS010000191.1 GCA_030668065.1 Candidatus Methanophagales archaeon | reverse complement strand
TTCTAGCCCCTCGGGCTTCTTCACATTAACTTTTATACTATCAGTAGGAGCCCAATGGATAACCGGCACTTTTAGTTCTGTATCTATAACCTTAGCCACTAACGGGTTAATACTTTCTATTTCCACAGTGCATAGATATTTCAACCTTATCTTCTCGCATACTTTCAGCTTAGCGTAATCGCCACCGGTTATGTAAACGGTATTACCGGTTCTTATCTCTCGGTAATCCGCACCAGAAGGATGTTTTAATGCCTTTGCCACAAAAGAATCGCCATTCGTCAAACTCAGTTTCATTTCCACTGGTTTATGCACAAAAAAGAATCGTGCTGCGAGTGCATCCACCGCCTTTCTGTTCTCGGCATACAGGTTCTTCATGCTCACCGCGATGTCCGTTTGTGTGATACCAATAGCGATAAAGAACTTACGAATCGCTTCTGGCTGAAAACCTCTTCTACGAAGTGCCTTTAGCGTTGGTAGCCGCGGGTCATCCCAGCCTTCGTATTCGCCTTGTTCTATCCTTTTACTGAGTTCCGAAGTGCTGAATTTACCGAACTCTTGCATCTTTATCCTGCCCCAGTGCTTTGTCACCGGATACTGCCACCCGAGATGGTCGTACAAAAACTGCTGCCGCTGCTCCGATTTCATCAGGTCTTTTCCCCTTACTATATGCGTTATACCGAGCAAATGGTCTTCTATTGCAGATTCGAAATCCAGGTTCGGCCACACCTCGTATCTGTTGCCAACACGGGGATGATCCTTTTTTAGAATCCGGAATGCAACCCAATCTCTTAAAGCCGGGTCTTTAGCTGCCATATCCGTTTTTATCCGTAGCACCGCTTCTTTCTCTTCGTAAACACCGTCCAGCATCTTACGCCAGTTTTCTGCGTTCGTCTCAATGCTGGCCGCTCTATCAGGACAGGAGTCCTTTCGGTCTTTAATATTTTTGAATACTTCCGCCGGGCAGAAACAGACATACGCCACACCCTTTTCTATCAACTCCTCCGCGTATTTGTAATACAAATCTATTCGTTCCGATGCCACTACCACCTCATCCGGTCGGGCATCCAGCCAATCGCAATCCTCAAGATACCAGTCATAAGCTTCGAGTAAAGGTCGCTTCACCACGGGGTCTGTGTCATCAAATCGTAATATGAACTTGCCGTTATATCTTCTTGCATATTCAGAATTCACGATTATGCCTCGGGTACTGCCGAGCGTTGCGGCACCGTTTGGGTTGGGCGCGAACCGCATCACCACTTTTTCGCCTTCCGCATGTGGCAGGTCCGGCAATCCAGTTTCACGTACCTCTTTCTCATGCTCCTTTTGGCCTTCTACTAATTCTGGTGCTATACTATTCAGTTCTTGCACTCGTTCTTCCGTGCTCATTGCTTCTATACGCTCTATTTCCGTTTTTACCTGGGCATATACCTGTTTCGCTTCTTTCCTTAACTCCTGATGCTCACCAAGAATCTGTTTCAGCACTGCATCAGCCCTAGGCGGTTTCCCGTGCCTCACAGCATTCTGCAACGCATATATCCTTATTTTTTGCTTTGTCTCTTCCATATTCACGTTTCGTTCTTCTGTACTAAAAATAAAAAATAGATGAGTTTATGTATAATCCTGTATATCTTATGTAACATATAAAGCGTGGGCTGCATGTCATGTGCTCAATCAATTACAGTCTCCGTACTTAAGCTCAGGGTATGTGGCTTTATGGGCAGACTGCACAGGTAGGTTAAAAATGAAGAATAAGGCATGTAACGTGGAAAAAGCGGAGAAACGTTGCAGCACAATTAGGACTGGAAAATAGACCAGATTTAACCATGAAAAGCAAAAAGTATATTGGTATAGTGTTTTTATCACTATTTACTTTAGTAGTATTGAGTAACGCTGCAATAGCACAGGCAACGGTTGTCAATGTATCGCCATCCGCACAAGATGTGGCTACGGGAGAAACATTCACCGTTAATATCACAATAGACCCAAACGTACCTATTGCAGGTGCTCAATTAGATTTGAGCTTTGATCCTTCTATTGTAAGTGTGGCCGGCGTAATCGAAGGGGAGCTATTGAAACAATGCGGTGCAAACACATATTTCGGTTCAGGGACGATAGATGGCACAGCAGGGACGATAACAAGTGTGGTAGGCGCAATTACAACACCCGGTCAAGCGGTGGGCACACAAGGTGTGTTCGCAACGATACAAATGACCACGAAACCGGGTGCGGGAACTTCGGCATTGAACCTTTCAAACGTTATCGTTGGTGATATAACGGGGCATTCAGTAGCAATTACAGTGAATAATGGAGGCGTCACCGTTGGGGGGCCAACACCAACACCAACACCAACGCCAACACCAACGCCAACACCAACGCCAACGCCAACACCAACACCAACACCAACACCAACACCAACGCCAACACCAACACCAACACCAACACCAACACCAACACCAACACCAACACCAACACCAACGCCAACACCAACACCAACGCCAATAAATATAACAGCAGATACTACGACAGAAGTACCTGAACTCACGGTAGTAAAACTCACAGTAACGGGTGTACCTGGTGGGCACATAAATCTAAAAGGCGATCCACCAAGCGCAAATGCGTATTTCCCGGCTGGGCTTGATGACAACCCGCTGGATGAAACGACTAACAGTTTCAATGACACAATAGACGCTGGCGGCACGAGGCTATACGCTGTTGAATTCAACGCTAGCGGCTCTTATACGATTAGAGTAACAGATTTGGATACAGATACGTACGACTCTGTTGACATAACAGTAATATAGAAAGAAGTTATCTTTAACATGACAAGTACGGTAGTCCTCGGCGACAGTTTCGATATAAAAGGGACAGCAAACACCGGCGATACTGTGACTGTTGCCGTGGAGGACGAAGTCGTCCTGAAATTGTACGAGCTCGTAATAGACGGAAATGGCGAATTCCGTGTGGCGATAGATACAAACTCAGCAGATGCTCCGGCAGCATTCAAGGTTCCAGGTTCTGTGAGGTTGAAAGCGTATATAGGCTATGAAGGTGGCGTAGGTACTGTACCTCAAGACGCGAAAGACGATGGCTCGGTTGTGATATTGATTTTGAGTGGCGACTTAAATACGAGCTTTGATACAGGCACCGGAACATACCCCAGCATCGCTGGCACGCATAACGGCACAATCACGCCAAACGTAACAATCAATGTATCCCAACTTTATACATATCCCTGTGAAGCAACAGGTGGACGCACAGAACACGTGATAATATGGAATAATTCAGGTTTCATAGCAGAAGCCTATTGGGGCGGTTATCAAGTAGATGATAGGCATAACCTCTCTTTTGATGGCTCTTTCACGCTTGTCGCAAACGAAGCATACAACTACTCACTTCGCACTGGCTCTTATCCACAGATCATACATGCAACCAGTAAGAATGTAACAGGCGGAACAATCACTTGCGATAAATTCGTTGACGCAAATGGTAAAAAATATACGGACTGGATACCAGCAATCAGGTTCTTTTAGTAACGCTTTTCTAAAACGGTTTGATGCAAATAGCAAAAACCTTTTATGTGGTTAAGCCCTCTCCATAATAAATGTGTGACATTTTAATCGCGCATAAAAGAGGGGGAAAAGAGCGGAAATGGAAAACGAAAAGCTGAAGCAAAAAGCGATAGTATTTGCGATTTGTATAGCATTTTTAGTGGTTATGAGTGCTCTGGTGAGCGCGGGGGATTTGGCGGTGCAGGGATCGAGTAAGCCGAAACTTGAAATCACAGAAAAGACTGTTGAACCAGCGGTGATAGCACCTGGAGGAACGGGAATATTTAAACTAAACATATCAGAGGTTAGCGGGGTCAATTGGGCTGCGAATACACAGGTTGATGTTGAGATTCTAAATCCAGACGGCTGCACTTTTTTTGAGTCGGGCAGC
>DAOUUS010000260.1 GCA_030668065.1 Candidatus Methanophagales archaeon | reverse complement strand
AGTTACCCGAGCATGACACTGTTTGAAAATAAAGTGATTTATCACCGCGGAGAACGCGGAGGGCGCAGAGTTTTAAGATCGATCCGATTCTCCGCGGTCTACGCGTGCTCTGCCTGTTGACAAGAAGTTGCATCACAGATTGCCTAACCTGCTACCCCTTCCATCCGGGGTAATCATACCGCAGAATGTGTGGATGGCAACGCCCACGCAGTATGCCTGCGGAACAACGTGGAAAATCAGAAAGTCCGATTCGGATCAACTGCCAGGATAAGACCAGCTATTCCGAGTGTAATGCGAACCATCGAAAGACTATTAACGCGGGATAAGCGAAAACGGACTGTTACGCTTAGGCCAAAATGCACGAAATCAGACTATAACGACTGTAGAGGCGTTGTATGGAATGGACAGACGGTTTCCGCCTTACAGATGGCTTCTAAGGCGTTCATAAGTATCTGTGATATAGAACTTGGTAAGCCCAATATGCTCCCGAAAAATCAGGGTAGTGACCCCGTGATGGCAAACGATGGCATAGTGGGTAGAGGAATCGGTAAATGCACGAATGACATCTCGTAATGATATGTATAGAGGTTAAAAATTTGCCTCAGCCCAAAAAGGTGCTGACTTATCGAGCGGTGTCTCATTGCATGAAAGGATGCAAACCTGTGGATGTAAGTAATTCAATTACGCCTGTAAAAGGCGAGAGACTTACAGACATTCAGCCGAAATTCAGGTGGACTGACATCGCCTGAAAAAGGTCGAAGAACACGTTAACAAGCTGCAAACCAGATTTACAAAAGCAGTTAAACCAAACTGCTGCCCGATACAGAAAGGGTTATGAAATGCTTGAGCGGTATGAAGGGAAACTTTCACGTACCGTTCTGAGACGAGGAGGGGCGAGCAATCGCCCCATCCTTAGTCTGCTTAAAAATCATTGGAATATGATACAGTTCGGGTAAATTATTATTTGTGAGTTCCCCCTACATATTTATACAAAACAATTGTTATTGTTTCTACTGTGACATCAAGCCACGAGCAACCCTGGTTTGTTACCGTTCTTGTAATTGCTTGCTGTTGCAGCAGTATAAAACGGAGGTTTGTTAAGAGAATATGGAAACTAAGCTGAATATAGAAATAGGCGCTGATGAGTTTAAGGCAACGCTTACGAAGCGTTTATCGCCGAAGACCGTGGAAGCGTTAGTGGAAGCGTTACCAATAGTGTCAGAAGCAAAGAAATGGGGTGATGAAATATATTTCGATGTTCCTGTGGACATGGCAGAAGAGGACGCGAAGGAAATTGTAAGCAAAGGCGACATCGGGTATTGGCCTACGGGGAACGCACTCTGCATTTTTTACGGGAAGACGCCTATAAGCGAATCCGAAACGGAAATACGACCCGCTTCCGCGGTCAATATCGTGGGCAGTTTAGAAGAGCCCGATCGGCTGAAAATGATTAATCCAAAGACGGGCGAAAAAATCAGGATTGTCAGGGATGGATGAACCAACTTAGTTACCTTAAGATGTTTCGGGTTGTCCATACAGCTTTTTGCCCGGGATGGCGATATGAATAGTTGTTTGGGAGGTGAAAACAGAGATGGTGGAATGCGAGATATGTGGAAAGGAAACCGCGGATCCAAAGGAATATGGCGGTAAAAAACTGTGCAATGATTGTTATGTCAATGTGGGACGATTTTATTGCAAATGTCAGGGTTCATGTTGGTGAGTCAACGAGCGTGGGAAAGACGAATGAGCAGATGTTGCACATTGCGAACTAGTAGTTTTTATAGGGATAGCGATTATGAATGGATGTTGAACGTTTCAGAGACAGGAGGAGCTATAGAAGGTAGATGACTAAAAAGGCATTGCTGCTTTTGGGATGTCCGGAAGTACCAGTTCAGACGAGTATTGCACTATACCTTGCAAGCAGATTAAAAACCGCAGGGCTGGATGTATTCATAGCGGGAACAGATGCCGCGCTCAAGCTACTGAAAGTCGCGGACCCGGAAGGGCATTACGTGGATGTCGAGAAGATGATACTACTGGATACTTGTATCGCAGCACTCGCCGAAGAGCGGATAGAATTCGAGTTGTGCACCGTTTTCGTGCATAACGATGCCGGGATATCGTATCTTGCTACTATCCAGAGCATGTCAAACGCAAAACTGATCGCAATCCTTTTTGGACATGATGTTGAGACACTTACGAAGCTGATCGAGTTCAAATGTGAGATGCTCGTGGCCAAAGCTGTTCATAACCCTATTCCACTGAAGAATAAGGTAGATATTATGATAAAAGAGGTGAAAAGATGGGCTGTATCGAATTGATGGACTATGAGATAGTACTATCGAATGTTTCGTTTAAAGAAGGGCGGGAATATATAAAGAGTAATATAAAAGAGGTTTACGAAGTCAAACCTGGGTATAAATTATTCGACATTTATTTGATTGGTATTCCACCGATATTGGTCGGAATAGAAGATGACTATGTAATATTTCCGTATATAAAGCCATGTCATGGGGCTTTCGTGTTGAAGATAAAAGGCGGAGAAGAGCTTGAAAGGTTGAGGGCGGTCTAAATTTTTAGGACGCAGATTTATACGGATTCACACGGATTTGAGTT
>DAOUUS010000176.1 GCA_030668065.1 Candidatus Methanophagales archaeon | reverse complement strand
GCCTTACGTTTAACTTCCGGTTTAGTGCAAAAATTGACTGAATTGTATTATCATAAACCTTTTCCAGAAATCCATAACCCCGTTTATTATAAACTCGATAGAAGATTCTAATTATCTCCTCCGTCAATTCCGTATATTTTAGATCCGGATTATCTGCGTGCATCTGCGTCCGATTATCAAATTTTATTCTTTCTTGTGATTGAAAAAGATTCTACAGCGAGAATAGGGTTGGTACAACTTGTGCTTTTCCGTTTGCAAACCTGAGGAACTGTTCCAGCTTCTTCGTGGCACGCCCGTCTTCTAATACACTACGTGCAACCTCAAACCCTTCTTCTATGTCTTTCGCCTCGTCCGCCGCGAAAATAGCTGCTGCGGCATTCAATAACACCACATCTCGTTTCGCGCCTTCCTCTTTACCGCTCAAAATATCACGCAATATCTTCGCGCTCTCTTCCCGCGACCCGCCGGCTATTTCTTCGGGTGGCGCCGTTGCCAATCCGAAATCCTCGGGCTTCATGAAATAAGTCGTTATCTCGCCTTTTTGTAATTGCGATACTTTCGTCTTTCCAGAAATGGATACTTCATCCAGGCCCGGCTCGCCATGCACCACCAAAGCCTTCTTCAGCCCTAAAATTCGCAACACTTTTGCCAGCTTTTCGGTAAGTGCGGGATCGTAAACACCGATGAGCTGGTGAGTCGCATTCGCAGGATTCGTCAGCGGTCCCAGAACATTAAAAACCGTCCTGATTCCCAGCTTCTGCCGCACTTCCATCACATTCTTCATCGCCTGATGGTGTACCGGTGCAAACATGAACCCGATACCTACTTTCTCGATACTTTCCGCTATTTTTTCCGCGGGCAATGCTAAATCCGCGCCCAGTTCTTCTATCACATCTGCACTACCGCAT
The DNA here is from genome assembly GCA_030668065.1 of Candidatus Methanophagales archaeon. GTDB lineage: Archaea > Halobacteriota > Syntropharchaeia > Alkanophagales > Methanospirareceae > QENJ01. The sequence goes on along the minus strand of DAOUUS010000176.1, from coordinate 3,327 downwards.
TTTGACGTTACAGACCGGTTACCGTGTTTTGCCACGGGAACCACACAAGCCGTAACGAACGCGGCCGTTGTGGAGATGTTGAATGTTTTTATCGTATCGCCGCCTGTACCACAAACGTCCACGCTCTTAGCCACTTTCGGATTTATTCGCAATGCCATACTGCGCATGACTTTTGCGAAAGCTGCTATTTCTTCTTCGGTCTCACCTTTCATTCTCAGTGCGGTAAGAAACGCAGCGGTCTGAATATCCTCGGCATCTCCGCTCATTATCGCTTGCATTGCTGCTTCGGCTTCGTTCGCGGTTAGATTCTCTCTCTCTATAACTTTGCCAAGATATTTTTCGAGCATTTTTTAACTTTTCTTTTAAAAAGAAACATTTACTAAAGAAATAACTTTATCGCTGGTATCCAGTCATTATCTCTCTTTCCAGTCGCATCTGTAAATTCAGTGCAGTTTAGCCAGCCAGTTTCTGTTTGTAAAGCTGGTGTATGATGAATCTGCGGATACGAGCCAGATTCTATAACGTAGTTGTACGTTTTGCCTGCTTCTAAGGTGAATTTCTTCATCACCTCTTTAATTGCGTAATTTCTTTCAAAACTTTCTCTAAGGTGGGTGCTCTACTATCTCTTTTACCGTAATCGCTTCACAGGTGTCAATAACACTTCTTAGATGGCGAAAATATTCGCTCACAAGCAAATCTGCAATCCCCTCCAATTCCTTATATTCCTCTTCCAATCTTTTCAGAATTTTTGTCTCGCCAATCCATTCGACAAAGTCGAGATTGTCATCGTCCATTCCCTCTCTTATCTTTTGCACGAATTGCTCGGAGGAGATATTGTATTTCTGCTCAAAACTACTGATTCTTATTTGTGTTCTGTTTATACTTGCCTTAAGCAGTTTTAACTGGTTACGGATAGCAGAATCCAAAATAGGCCTGATTGATTCGGGTTTACCTGTTCTTATCACTATTTCCGCCATTATTTTAGTTTTCCTACCTTTATTTCATAGCTTGTTTAAAGATTATCCGAATGGCTTTTATGTATTTGCACCAAAAAAGAGCAGAATAAAGTCCTGGCATAAAGTTTCTACTCCTATTTGCACAAATCCCTGCTGTTTTTAGTGTCTTTATAAACATTGTGCATTTGATCCAGTATTTTATCCATGATCCGGCCATGTACACCGCAGATCTTTTTTATGTTTAGACTATTTTCAATTGTAAATACCTTGCCCAATTTCACAATAGAATCTTTATAGAGTTTGCCTGTCTTAAAATCACTTTCTGTTATCTTGTAATCCAGTTCATCCAATATTAGAGGGACGTGAGATGTAACAGCAACCAGGACCACATCCCTGTATCGTTTGTTGTACCAATTCGCGGAAACAACCAGCGCGGGTCTCTTTTTAACGGTAGTTAAATCCGTGAAAGGAAACGGGACCAATACAATATCGCCCTGTTCATAAGTCATCATAATAGGCGTCCTCTTCATTATCCCAGAACTTAAAAGCACTCTCGGATAATTTCAACCAATCCTTATTTTCATAACCATCGTAAAATTCTTCTCTGAAGAGAACGAAAACTTTCATGGGTTTATGAACTGGAACATCTTCCAGTAATTCTACAACGCCGTTACGGTATATCCCTTCTACTGCATATTTCATCGTCTCCACCCTCCTTCAGTTTTCAAGCATATAGTTATAACAAGCATATTTAGTTATAATTAAAAATTAAATACTTTAAACTTTATCTTTATGACTCCTATGTGTTCTCCCTGGTGATTAATACTTTTTTTCTCATGACCACAGCCTGATAGCTGGTATCCAATCGTCATACTCTTTTACCATTCGCATCCACAAATTTAGTGCCGTTTAGCCAGCCATTTTCTGTTTGCAGCGCATGTGTATGATGAATCTGCGGATACGAACCTGTCTTTATAACGTAGTTGTATGTTTTGCCTGCTTCTAAGGTGAATGACGATTCAAAGGTTAATGTATCCCAGCCTTCTCCGTAACCGTTCCAAGAAGCGCTCTCAGAAACTGCATTGTTTGCATCTGCCACTGCCTTCACCTGAACATTCCCGCATGTGTCGGCAGTCCATGTGAACGTTTGCGTAGAAGTTGAACCCGCAGATAGCGAAGGCACGGAGTCCGAGGCAACGTAAGAGTCATCAATATAATATTTAACCGTGGAACTGCCTGCAGACCCTGAACCTTGATTCTTTAGCGTTACCGTGAATGTTACCGTAGCACCTTTTTGTGGGCTATAGGGATCCACGGAGAGGTCTTGAATGACAAGGTCGGGCTTGTGTTGCAGTCGCACCAGTAATTCTGTAAAATCTTTTTGTATTGACCGTTACACTGGAAATCGTTATTGTTGTAAACTGTTTCAGAACATCCATCCTTGCGTATTTCGATGGTATGGTATCCTTCACTCACAGTAAACGCGCAGTATCCGTCTGGTGTCGTGCCCTGCCCCTCAGTCAATTTATGCGCACCATCTACGTAAACTTCGTATCCAAAACAGACCTTATCTTCTATTTCGACATAAGCATCGCAGGTGTCGGGACACACGTAAAAATTGTAGCACTTGGTGCATTGATAGGACTTTACATTAATATTACCTGTAGCTCCCACTGGCCCAACAGGATTACCGCCTTCATCCCAGTAAAAACATATCGTCCAGTAACAACATTCGGGCGCACCGGAGGGTATAGTGTAAGAGATTGTCCCGCCACTCGTATAACCCGTTTCTCGAACCGTCCCGGAACAGTCCGTAATTTCGTAATATACCGAGCTATGGATCGTCGAAACGGTAATTTGAACTGTATCCCCTTCGTAATACGATGTTTTATCAAAATTAGCCGTTGGAGGATTATCACAATCACCACCGCCATCCTCGCACCAGTAATCAGGCATGCTGACCCATGTATGGCTAACACCGCACAGGAAATTATGAGTTTTTGATGCAGAGCATCCATTCTTGCGTATCTCAAGGGTATGTGTTCCCTCAGTCACAGAAAACGAGCAGAAACCATCTGGAGTCGTGCCTTGTCCCTCTGTGAATTGATACACACCGTCTATGTATACCTCGTAGCCCACACAGGTGTCATCATCTATTGCAACAGATACCGTGCAACTCGTTACACTCACATTTTCATGTGTATCGCTTGAAATATCGGGTAAAATAATAACGTTACCGGAATCCCGACTAGCTACACTATCCTGCGTATCGTTTAGGTATGTCATAGGTATGCTAGCATCAAGGATGCCCACACCATCCCCGCTGGTGTTACCGTCTCTTGCATTGGTAGCTGCTCTGGATTCACCAATT
>DAOUUS010000033.1 GCA_030668065.1 Candidatus Methanophagales archaeon | reverse complement strand
CGTGCGAAAGAGGAAGGTTATAGGTCACGTTCCGCATACAAATTGATGCAGATAGAAGATAAGTTCAAGCTAATAAATACGGGCGATGTCGTTATAGACCTGGGCGCCGCTCCCGGTGGCTGGTCACAAGTAGCAAAAACGAGGGTTGGTGATAATGGCGTGGTAATAAGCGTAGATTTGCAACATATAGAAAAGATAGAGCATGTGGTAATAATAAAGAGCGATATAACGGATGCAGAAGCGACTATAAAAGCGATTAAAGGTACGAATTCTTTGAAAGGCCGAGATACGGTGGATGTTGTGATTTCTGACGTAGCACCGAACTTATCCGGTAACCGAGATTACGACCAGTTTAGGTCGTTAGAACTGAGCAAATCAGCGTTGAATATTGCTGTGTCGCTATTACGAGCTGATGGTAACTTCGTGACAAAGATATTCCAAGGCGATTACTATAACCAATTTTATAATGCTGTGAAGGATAGGTTCCGGAATGTGAAGGCGTATTCGCCCGGAGCATCTCGTAAAAGAAGTGCTGAGGTTTATGTGATAGGAAAAGGGTTTCGTGAATCCGTACAAAAATAAAAGAAAGCTTTACCAAAGAAGCATTATACTGCGATGAAGAAAACGAAGGTTTGGAGTTGTTTGGTTGTGTGTATCCTTGTGATGAGTGCGATTCCGAGTTCTGTCTTCGCCGTGAATAGCAGTGATTGCGCAATCGAAACATCAAAGCGATTAAATGAACTCGGATCGTTACATGGTACTCAATGTAGCATTTAATATTTAAGGTGGCTTGAAATATAAAAGTAATCTGAGTTCAATTGAAACAGTTGCTGAGGAAGAAATATTATTCAGGATAAAAAGTTTAGGGAAAAGGAAGATAAGAGAAGTGCTGGTTTTTATTGATTTTATTCAAGGAAAGAAGGAGGGGGAGCCATTCATTCGTCACATAAAAGAGAAGGCGGACCTGGAGATTTCTCTTGCCCAGGTTCGCCAAGAGTTATCGTCAATTAAAGGTAATCTCTCGGAGACAATTTCCAGGCAATGTGAAGAGGGTGGATAAAGACCAGTTCTTGCTAGATAATTCGATTGAAAGGCTTTTAAGTTATCCCCCCTGAGGAAAGCGAGAGAATAGCGATATGTTGAAACCCGATTGCGGTCCCGAAATAAGAGGTATGCGCTTTACATCTCCTTTGTTAGCAACGAAAGCATTAAATGTTATATTTATTAGAACGATTAATAATATACACAAGGGGGTAAAAATGAGTGCCAGGACCTTATCTTTATCGGAAGAGGTATATGCAAGGTTGGATGCAGAAAGAGAAGAAGGGGAACGTTTCAACGGTGTCATCACGCGGTTAACCGATAAGAAAACGCTGACGAATATAGTTGGATTCTTAAAAGAAGAGGGTGCTGAAGAGATGTGGCAAGTTATCGAGGCGATGCGAGAAAAGAGCAGAGGTAGAATGTTGAGGTTAACAGAAGAATGATAGACCCAGAAGATGCTATGATTGCCGGGATTGCTTTGATTAATAATGAATCTGTTCTCACTAAAAATGTCGAACACTTCTCTCGTATACGTGACCTGAAAATCGAGACTTATTGAAAATCCTATAATAATCGTTGATGGATAAAAGCGAAGATAATGATTTGATATAGGTACTCAGGCGGAAATCGCTGTGGAACAGTTCACGAAGACAAGGCACAGTGTTTCGATAGTAAATACGCCAGAGACAGTAACACTGCAAAAAATCGGAAGTTTTAAGTATGTGAGTTTACAATGTGATTTTCGGTTTGCCTTAATGACGAAGGGAACGGGGGGATAAGAAAGAAGATGGTGTTAAAAGTGGAGAAGGTGTTGAGTTGTATTGTCGTATTCGTGATTTTGATGAGTACAGTGCCGGGAACGGCTTTTGCGGTGGATGGCGGTGATAATTCAATGGGCAACGCATTAAAACTCTCAGACGAAGCGATAATGCCATTTCTCTCTGATAATAAATCAATAATGATAGAAAGTGGAGAGAAACCAAAGGAGATCAAGTTCAAAGGAACACATGTATTATCAAATTGTATTATAGGCTTCACTGCATATTATTTTAAAATTGATGAGGTTCTTGAAGGTTCTTTACCTGTTGGTGACGAGATAAGAGTTTTTGTGAGTTTAGGTGGGTCAATGTTAGATAACTATGATGTGCTTAAAACTGGTGATAAAGCTGAAGTTTATGCAGAATTTGAAGAAGAGTTAGGTAAACGATATGATTCCTGGGTAGACCGTGAGGTATGGGCTGCAGATATAACAGAGTCTTCTAATTACTATGTGAAAAAATTAGAATCAGAACTTTCCCTATCTATAAACGTTTGGACAGACAAGTCCAAATACAACGTTGGCGATACCGTATTGATATACTACCAAACTAACAAGGAATGCACGGCAAAACTAACTGTAACAAAACCGGACGGTACGCAAGTTGTGGTTGGGGGGCCAAATGATATACCTGTTTGCACACGATCCAAATCAGCTACTGCTGGTTATCCCACAGGAACAAGAACTGTTACATTCGATGCGGGGACAGATGATGAATCTAAAATAGCAACTTGTTATTTTGATGTTGTTGAGGAACAGAAGCCTGATTTGATTATACAAGACATCTCAGTGGATCCCTATAGCCCACAAAAAGGCGCTACGGTAACATACACAGTAAAGATAAAGAATCAAGGTTCCGGGTCTGCGGGGAGTTCAACGGTAAAATATTATATTGATGGCTCTTACGTTGCCTCTGATTCTGTACCTTCGCTCTCTGCGGGTTCTACTTCTACACAAGCGTTCATATGGACAGCAAACACATGCGGGAATGTTCAGGTGAAGGCAGTGGCAGATGCAACTAGCAAAGTTTCTGAGAGCAATGAGGGGAACAACTATAAAACGGAAACCGTGAGTGTTATCTGTAATAAGCCTGATTTGATTGTATCCTCTATAAATTTCAATCCAAATCCCGCTAACAACGGTGACAACGTTATAGTTTCTGTTACAGTGAAGAATCAAGGAACTGGAGATGCAGGATCCCATTACGAATTCTTAGGCTATCCTGATCGTTATACACTATTGAAAGAGTGGTATTGCTCTGGACTCAATGCCGGCGCTTCAAATACATTTACACACACCTTGGAGAATGTTCAACAATCAGATACATATGAGGCATGTGCTGATTGGGGGCAGGTGGTTCAAGAGAGTAACGAAAATAACAATTGTTTAACTGCCTATTTAGAGGTTAAGGAAAGTGAACAAAAACCAGACCTCGTTATCCAAGACATTACATGGGACAAAAGTAGCCCCAAACAGGGAGATACGATAACATACACAGTAACGATAAAGAATCAAGGCTCAGGGTCTGCTGGAACTTCCACTGTTAAATATTATATTGATGGCTCTTATGTTACTTCTGATTCTGTAACTTCGCTATCCGCAGGTTCTACTTCTACACAAACGTTCACATGGACGGCAAACAAATGTGGAAACGTTCTGGTAAAGGCGGTTGCAGATGCAAACAATGCGGTTTCCGAGAGCAATGAAGGGAATAACGAACGAACAGAGACGGTTAGTATTTCCTGCAATAAACCAGACCTGATAATTCAAGACATCTCTTGGAATCCTGCAAATCCCGAACAGGGGGATACGGTTACATTTACAGTAACGATAAAGAATCAAGGTGCCGGATCTGCCGGAACTTCCACGGTTAAATACTATATTGATGGCTCTTATGTCACTTCTGATTCTGTAACTTCGCTATCCGCAGGTTCTACTTCTACACAGACGTTCACATGGACGGCGAACAAATGCGGGAACGTTCAGGTTAAGGCTATTGCGGATGCACCTAATGCTGTGTCGGAGAGTAATGAAGGGAATAATGAAAAAACTAAAACTGTGAGTGTCACATGTCCAGACCAACCCATAACCTCAATTGTCATCGATGGAAGAAGCAAGGATTGCGAAGATTATGCGCCCCTCAATGTGTTCTTTAGAGGATCAAAAATTCATGTAAAATTAGAAAATGCTGATGAAGGTGAGCATACTTTTGATTATCTATTATGGATAGATGACGGAAATTTGGATGTAGATAAAGACGATCAATGGATTGCTGGCCATATAAGCTCGTTTACTTCGGATAAACAAGAATTCGATAGGGAGATTCCAAAGGATTGTCCTATTGGCTTATATAGGCTCCAAGTTGATATTTTTGGAAAAAAGTATACAAGCAATAATTTCTTCGTTATTTTTGATCATAAGGATGTGCTTTCTCGATATGAAATCAAAAATTATTGTGAAGATGATTTAACAGGACGCCGAGAAGGTTTTCTTTTATGTTTTCCTAAATTTGTGACAAACCATCATTCTGAAGAAGTAATGATTTGCATGGCATCTGCTGCTGCTTTAAAATCTCGACAGTCCACGCCTCATGATACCAAACAAGCTATGAGTGAATTTCAGAATTGGATTAATGATCATACTAAACCTGAATCAGAGTTTTTCCCGCCATCTAGTATTAAGGCTTTAATCCTTAAGATTAAATCATCAGGCAGGCAACCGGCGGATTGTGATGTCAGCTCGGCATTCTTAATATCATTATCAAGGGCTTCTGGAATACCAGCAAGAATGATACATGGATCCGGCATTGAATCAACCATTAATCCTTTTGATTTGGGTTGGTTCCATGCGTGGGTTGAAGCGTATTATGAAGGATCTTGGCAAGTTTGGGATCCAGTATTTAGAGTAACATTCGAAGAAGGTGATGATCCGCTGTATAGCCCTTATCTATTGCATACTCGTTATCTAAAGAAAAATTGGGACCTTGCGTTTTATACCTCAGTCAAAGACGAATTAGGAAAAAGTAGGAGTTCCGATTATGGGGTTAGGCCTTTATTAGCATTATCTGTTTCATGCCCCGTCAACGTCACAATTACCGACCAACACGACAGAACCATATCAGATGATGGTACAAATGAAATACCGGATGCAGACCTGCTCATCACAGAGGACGCAAAGATATTCTATCTGCCAGCAGACCTCACATATTCAACAGAAATAGACGCCTACGATACTGGCACATTCAACTTCACAAGGGTTTCACCAATTGGAAATGATATTTCAATCACCAAATTTGAGAATATTTCAATAACATCAAACACAAAAGCATCGGTTGATATAGAACCCGGCGTTACCGATTATACGATGAGTATAGATTATAACGGTGATGGAACAACAGATGAAGAAAAAAGTCCCGATGTGAATGAGACGATAGGACAAGATTCGTATTCAATCCAACTCCACACCGACTGGAACCTGATCTCTCTGCCTATAATGCCTCATGATTCCGCTGTCCTTAATGTCATGAGTTCTGTGGGTAGCAACTGGAATTCCGTCTGGTCATACGAAACCGGCAACTGGAAACGTTATGACCTCACAGGCCCCGACTTTTTAAATGACCTCACGACCATAGAACCCGGAAAAGGTTACTGGATAGACATGAAATCCGAAGACACGTTATCAGTATCAGGCAGTGAACCAACGACCAAATCAATTTCACTTTCTGCAGGTTGGAATCTTGTGGGCTACAATTCCTTGAGCAGCAAATCAACAACTTCAGCCATGAACTCAGTAACTGGCAACTGGAATTCCGTCTGGTCATACGAAGCCGGCAACTGGAAACGCTATGACCTTACAGGTCCCGACTTTTTAAATGACCTCACAAGCCTGGAACCTGGAAAAGGTTACTGGATAGATATGAAATCGTCTGGCACATGGACTTTGGGTGCGTGAAAAAATGACCAAAAAAGGGAATAACCAGGATATAGCGAGGATTGCGTTAACAATAGCAATTATTTGTCTTGGCATTGGTCTGGTAACTGCGGTACCACCTACACAACCTTATACACTTTATGGCACCGCAACTTTAAATGGTAAAGTCCTTACAGCCCAGGATGACGATGTTATAGCGTTGAAAGTGGAAGGTGTAGAATTGGTAAGTTACACGATGGGTGACATCGCTGGCACAGATAATTATGTTCTGAAAGTGCCGATGGATTCTGATTCCAGTGTGACAACGGCAGCACAAGAGGGTGATAGCGCATATATCTATATCAATGGCGTTGAGATTAACGAAGGGGTGCAGGTTATAGGGGCGCCTGCTGCTGTAGTTCAAGTTGACATATCTGCTGCATCGGAAAACATACCTCCAGTGGCGTCATTTACGTATTCACCACTAAACCCGATTGTAGATCAAAACGTAACTTTTGATCTTTCTTCATCCTATGATCCTGATGGGCAAATAGTTGATTATTACTTAAGTTTTGGATATGGACCAACGGCTAGGGGAGCGTTGCCAACAGCAGAACATAGTTTTATTTATGCAGGGAGTTACGCCGTAACGCTAATCGTGACTGACGATGGTGGAGCAACTAACATAACAGGTAATGGAGTAACAGTAGCATCGCAGGGTGGCAACGATTTTGAGACGCGGCAATCCGAAAATCCATATCCGAGCATCCCCGGCACGCATACGGGTACAATCACACCGAGTCAAAATATAACAGTGCAAAAGCTTTACACGTATCCCTGCGCAGGCACCGGCGGGCATACAGAATCCGTGCGGATTTATGGTAATGGAAAAGACGAAAGCTCTTCCAAGACCGGTTACGGAGAAGACGGGGATACAATCACCTTTGATTCGTCATTCACCTTAGAAGCCGGCAAAACATACAACTACGTTATAGAGACCGGCTCATATCCGCAGATTCATCATACGAAGGAACTACAAACAGAAAACGGCTGGCTGAACTGTACTAAATTCACAGATGCGAATGGAAAAGAATATGACGATTGGATACCAGCCATCCAATTATTTGGCTAACTACATTTAAACATATTTCTCCAAGAATATGAACAAAATGGCTATAAAACTGGGTAGGATTGCACGGCACGTGAAGATTGCGTTAACACTCGCAATTATTTGTTTTGGCATTGGTCTGGTAACTGCGGTACCACCTACACAGCCTTATACGCTTTATGGCACCGCAACTTTAAATGGTAAGGTTCTTACAGCACAGGATGACGCCGTTATATCGTTGAAAGTGGATGGTATAGAATTGGTAAGTTACACGATGGGTGACATCGCGGGCATAGATAATTATGTTCTGAAAGTGCCGATGGATTCTGATTCAAGTGTGACAACGGCAGCACAAGAGGGTGATAGTGCGTATATCTATATCAATAGCGTTGCGATCGACGAAGGGGTGCAGGTTATAGGGGCGCCTGCGGCTGTAATTAAGTTTGATATATCAGCTACATCGGCAAGTAATCCGCCAGCGGTTACCGTAGTATATCCAAATGGTGGCGAATCCATACCAATCGGAACGCAGGTGCAGGTAAGCGCACGCGCGACTGATGACAGTGCGGTAACGGGTGTGACTTTTTATTATTCGAGTGGCTCAACTTGGAATTCAATAGGTGCAGGTACAAGAGTTTCTGGAACAGATAAAGACGGGACATGGGATATAACGTGGGATACGAACGGGCTTAGTGCAGACACGAATTATAAGATAAAAGCGGTTGCGAGTGATGGTACATCTACAAGCGAAGATCAGTCGGATAGTGCGTTTTCGGTGACACCATCATCAACCCTCTGGCAGGGAGATGTAACTTTAATCAACGGAACTACATTCACCGCAATGGCACACAACAGCGGTGAAAGTTACGATATAAATCGCATAACGGCACTCGGAGCACTTGACGCAGCGGCAGAAAAAGGTGATTTCAACTATGCGGTAAGCGACGAGTGGTATGTGGATTACGGCTCTTTCGTGGTTGATTCCATTGCGAACATAGAGAGCACAGGGGCAGAAGGGTGGCGGTATTGGGTGAATTATCCGAATGAGTCAATGCCAGTGGTAGGTGTAAATCTGTATGAAGTGAAAGAAGGCGATGTCGTGACCTACTATTATGGCGACTGGAATGTAATCCCGGCGAACGCCTCGAAGGTGCTAAAGATTCATATTCCTATAGGGGGTCCTGCGACATTCGATACTGGTACGCCAATGAACCCATATCCAAGCATCCCCGGCACACATACAGGCACAATTACACCGAGTCAAGATATAACAGTGCAAAAACTTTACACGTATCCCTGCGCAGGCACTGGAGGGCATATCGAATCCGTCTGGATTTACGGGAATGACCTAGACGAAAGCGCTTTCCGGACCGGTTACGGAGAAGACGGGCATACACTCACTTTTGATTCGTCATTTACGCTGGAAGCGGGCAAAACATACAACTACGTTATAGAAACAGGCTCATATCCGCAGATTCATCACATGCCAGCGTTACAAACAGAAAACGGCTGGCTGAACTGCACTAAATTCACAGATGCGAATGGAAAAGAATATGACGATTGGATACCCGCTATCAGATTGGGCACATAAAAGTATATTTTGTCACGCTTTCGTCTTAAAAGGAAAGTTTTTTAAGGTCATAACTACATCTATTAGTACAACGCGAAAAATGGCTAAAAAACTTACCGAAGGAGAAATGCTGGAAGAGGCATTGAAAGACCCCAAAATAAAAAGTGTTTGGGGTGCGTTGAAGGATATAATCCCTGAAGCAGTTGCCGAATACAAAGAGAGAAAAGAGCATGAGCGTTCTACTGATAGCTGAGACCAATTGGCTGGAGAACATCGTGCTGGCACAAGATTCTACATCTGCGTACCTAATGCGACTTGCACGAACCGAGAAAATGGTTATTGCTGTTCCAGAATACGCTTTTTATGAAGCAGATGGCTCTTTGAATCGGAAACTTATAAAACGTGCCGCGAGAATAGATGAGGCTTTATCATTGCTTGGGCAAATATCACAAAGCGGACATTCGGCAGATTTGTGCAAAAACGGTAGAGTTATTTTGAAAGAACTTAGAAAATTGACGTTAAACGATCGAACGGAGATTAAAAAAGTTTTAGACAAAATTAAAGCGATGATACAAATAATACCTTATACAAGTGATATTTCAGCCAAGGCGGAAATGATGCTTGAGTCGGCTAATCCCCCTTTTAAAGAAGGAGATTGCAGAATTTTTGCATCTGTCCGGGTGTTTGTTGAGCATATTAAAGCTGAGTATGATCTGATTATGTTTTACACAGAGGACAAAGAAGATTTTGACCATCCTGAAATTCGTGAGGTGCTGAGGAACTCAGGTGTTGAGCTTGTATTTGATTCTGGATCGTGTGTTGAAAAGATTTTAAGGTTGGATAGCAAAAAGATGTTTAAATAAGAAGTGAAAAATGAGCACCAAGACATTATCTTTACCGGAAAAGGTATATGTACGATTTGATTCAGATAGGAGAGACGGAGAAAGTTTCAACGATGTCATCACGCGAATAACAGAAAAGAAATCGTTGAGTGATATTGTTGGATATCAACGCATCTCCGGCATGCATACCAGCACAATCGTGCAGAATCAAGATATAACCGCGCAAAAACTATACCCCTATCCCTGCGCAGGCACTGGCGGGCATACCGAATCCACAAGGATTTACGGAAATGTCGTGAACGAAAACGCTTCCCGAAACGGTTACGCAGAAGACGGGGATAAAATCACCTTTGATTCGTCATTTACGTTGGAAGCGGGCAAAACATACAACTACGTTATAGAAACAGGTTCGTATCCGCAGATTCATCATACAGATAATATATCAACACCCGCTGGATTCATAACCTGCTCAGAGTTCAGAGATGTAAACGGGAAAAGATATAGCGATTGGATTCCTGCGATTAGATTAACGTAACATAAGCAAAAAGGAGGGCAAGTATTGGGAACTAAACAAAAACTTGAAGAAATAAATAGTGTACTTCTAGAAAGTAAGTTGAAGGCAGTAATTGAGTTTGCCTGCTATTTACGAGATAGAGAAGAAGTTTTTGATTAAGATTTAGACCAAAAGGATGTTTAAATAAGAAGTGAAAAATGATTGAATATCGGCTATCCGGCTATCCGTTCAGAAATACTTTATCCGTAGTAACCTCTAATAGATTAGCACTAACGGCAAGAAAAGCAAAATATAGACAATAGCTATTAATTCCCGGAGGATTAGTTTTTATCCCCCCATTTTTGTATATTTGTGCTTGTACAGCGGCTAAAAGAAAACAAAGGACGGCAGAGATGTTAGAAGTAAAGTTTGACGACCGAGTAATCGCGAAGAGTGTCCGAACACTGAACAAGCACTTGCCTGTTGAACGAAAGATGCTTTCCGCTTTACTAAAAGAAGAAAAACCGGGTGTTCGGTGCGGAGATAATACAATCCAGCATATAAGAAGGGAAGAACTGGCTAAAATCGCTAATCTTATACCCGAAGCGGATTATGGTAAATTGAAACTCCCGATATACATAGAACTGACGTCTGATTATGGCAGAGGAATATCGCG
>DAOUUS010000066.1 GCA_030668065.1 Candidatus Methanophagales archaeon | reverse complement strand
TTATCACCTATTCTCAGCACCGTACCTTCCTTAAACTCCGGTAACCGCACAGAAAAAGAGACTCTATATATGTTCCTGCCGTCTTTACGTCCATATAATTTGCTACTCTCCGAGAAACTTCCACCTATTCTATCCACTATCCCCCGCGAAATCTTGCGACCACAATCTATGCTACTGACATAAATATCCAGCCCCTCTTTCAACGTTGTCTCTTTAGAAATAAAATCCGACTTATCTAACACGGAATACGCAATCTTTTCCGCTAGGGCCATCTCTTCCGCCATTGGAAAACGGTCGTCTGCTCTTAGCTGCACTATACCCGCATAGTATCCACTTGCTATCCTGTTACATGTTTCACAAAGCCCCGTGTTAAAAGAGACTTCTATTTCGCCGGTCTCTTCTAGCTCTACACCTTTTAGCTCCGTTCGCATGTTCAATACCGCTCTCGTTCTGTCCTCTTCGGCTATTAAATCAATTTTCAGCTCGTTTATCTTACAGTCACACTTTCTTTTTAGCTCTTTCCTTACCGAGTCCGCAACCGCATCCTCTATGCTCGTCCGCTCTTTACCCTTGAAATAACCGCCACAGTGCTTGCATTTACTTATCGTTATATTCATCTGTTCCGGGTCAATTAACTTTATGTCAGCGGTGAAGCACTCTTTACATACCGATTCAAACAGTTCATCCGTCGTTTTGCCACATTTAGGGCAAAATTTTGTCCATTTTCCTTTCATCTTCATGGCGATTTTGTCCAATTTATAGTTCCAACCGTGCTTCACCCGTAATGAATTGCGGGGCTTTGCGCGGACATAGGGTGTGCATGAATATATCAAACTCCAATTGCTATTTTAATTAAAAATGAAACAGGCGTTATAAAGAATATTACAATTCCAACCAAAAAACTCGCTCTTGTGTAAGGTTTTACTATTTCAATCTATGCTTAGTCTAAGAAATCCACCTCCGAGCATTCTATCCCGTCAGATAAAGGGGCCTTTCCTAAAAGCCGCGATTACTTTCTTGGCACATTTATTGCAGATATGGGCTGCGTGTCCTTTGCCCGAGAATTTCTCGTTTTGCAGGATCCCCCAGCATACCTTACAGAAATGTCCACGATACCGTTTCTTCTTCGCCATCTTTACACTTCTTTGTGAGAGAGTCGGATGACCGTAATATCTCTTGTACTCTGCTATCTTGGATTTTTTTATTTGGAATTAGATCCGGGTTTATCATCCTCTTTTACTTTGCATAAAGTTGTAGGTTATAACCTGAGTTTCAGCGTTGTATAGGTACAACCTTAAAGAACTCCTCAGTTCATTGGTCGTTACAAATACAAAGGGTTATCCTTTTTATTCTTGTTTCCGCCGTGAGGTCTATATATGGGCCACACAAGCATAATGCTTTCTGCTGATTATAGTGGCTTAATGTTCCATAGATCGTAACTCATTAGAGAAAAAAAATATTGTAGCCTATAAAACTCGTAATGTCAGGTTATAACCTTTTGCAGCACTCCGACTAGGAACTAAACAACTTACACATGAGCTCTGAATCCATTATCTTAGGGCTTGGAATCCCTATCCACGCTTTGGCAGTCTCTAAAAAACCAAAGTGTTAGCTAAAAGAGTGAAAAGTTGAATGTTATATAAAAAACCTTCGGGCTTCCCTATAGCTGCCAATTCTCATTTTTAAACTCTTTTAGGCTTTGCACACACTTTTTAGCGTTTTTCTGATTTTTCTTTTTAGGGGAGCCTCACCCCTTACCCCCTCTAGTCGACCCGCGCAAACGCGGGAATTGAAAGAATTGGAAAGAATTTCATAGGACAAGCCAGAAAAAATTTTAGCTTAAATATACAGAGCTTTAATATTTTTACAAATTGTCACGGATGAATGCGAAAGGAAGAGAGTGATATAAAAGCGGGATTCCGAAGGATAAGTTTAACAGGAATATCAAAATGTCACATGGAACGGAAAAGCTTGGTCTTATAATTGAAATGTTAGCAACTAGCCAAGATAGCATTCAGGAACGATTGTTAAATGCAGTTAACAGCAACCCGTTCTTAGAGAATGATTTTCCTGAAGAGGATCTAAGAAAAGAGTATATGGACTTTAAGAACGAATTACAGAATATTAAGGAAATGTCCTCGGAGGAAGCATCTTATATTATAAGTAAGATCGTAAGTTTGTATTGCGAAAGTTGTAAGCGTGATTGTTAAGCTGATAAAAATCAGGACATAGTACAACATTCTTGACTTCACTTCATAATATATCAGCTTCGCAGAGATAAAACGGGAAGAGGGGCTATTATTCACGACCACGACTTAAGCCCCTCCGCAATTATCAATGGTTATGCTATCGCAGACCTATTTTTAGGATTACGAATCTATTATTTCGAGTCTTTTATCATATTATCTACATATTCTTTGTTTTTAATATATTTAAAATTACAACTACTATTTAGCAATTTCTTTACCTCTTTTACACTAAATAGACAATGTTGTATGATTTTTCTCTTAGCATATCTTTTTGATTTTTTGCTTTTTGTATTGCCTGAATTTAATTGAACAAATAACTGCTCGTAAGTAGAGAATAGTACCAGGAAATAAATAAAAGGTAAAAACAAAAAGGTAAGTAAAGGTGGCAACAGAAACTTTCTTAATGTATCAAAAACCATGAAGTTTTTATAATCGGAAACTACATTATTTATAAAGCAAATTAAAATGATTATTACAATAATAATCAACAATCCATTCATCAAATCTATAATATTTGAGTTTTTTTCATCCCTTCCACCAAAAACATTATAAAGCACGATAAAAGTCATAATAGGCACTAAAAACAATTCTACTGCAAGTGAAAAGGTGTAAAAGTTGACGATGAACACGACAATAATAGTTATTTTTATACTATCGGAGATGATTTTTCTAAAAACTTTTTGGTTTGTTTCTGATGTTACCACATTAACACACATCACAACTGCGGTAAAACAAAACCAAAAGAAAGTAATTTTTAATAAAGAGATGTTCCAGAAATTTATCTGATAGAGAACAAATACAATTGCAGCAGTATAAACTATCATAAAAACCAACGAAAAAAGTACTTCGAAAACGCCTTTTTTAGATCCTTTGAATGCATCTAAGAACGATTCTCTTCTGATCGATTCTCTTCTGTCCCTCGTAATCAACACGAGGATAAAAATCACAAGTGCCCAAATAACCATAGCAATTTCTCTATTATCGAAAAGATTCATATCTCACTACTCTTTACAATATTCTATATTTCCCAATCATCATTTTCGTATTTTACCGGGAACAATCCGGCATCTTCCGGAATTTTTCCACGTCTTACACTTAACAGCTCATCTTCAAATTTCAGTGGATCATATCCAGCGTCTATATTGGCATCATAACAACCCAATCCGGTATAAAAAGTATCTAGTTCTGCTCCGCAGAACATACACGAACTTGTTTTTAACGTTCTCCTAGATTCCTGAATCTCTTCTTCACACGTTTTAAATGCTTTTTTTGAACAAGTCCCGAACCATCGATAAGAATCCATCCCGCCAGGACATCCAACTAGATAGCCGGTATGGGTTAAGAAATAGCGTACCGCTCTTCTTAAATGCTTTCTGCGCTTCGATTTATGTAGAAAATCCACCACGTGACCATCTTCCATAATCACCTTATAACCGAATTTTTCGTCTTTCTCTGGTGGCTCCATATAGCCTATTAAATGAATATATGATTTATAAAGGCGAGGATAAATTAGCTTTCCTCTTCTATCTCTTTTCTTTCTTTTAGTGCTTTCTCTAAACG
Source organism: Candidatus Methanophagales archaeon (assembly GCA_030668065.1). Taxonomy (GTDB): domain Archaea; phylum Halobacteriota; class Syntropharchaeia; order Alkanophagales; family Methanospirareceae; genus QENJ01. The sequence continues at coordinate 4,010 of DAOUUS010000066.1, read as the reverse complement.
CTTTTCTATTATCTCACGTACCTCAGGAATATCACCTAAAGGCGTATTATCATCATACTTACTTCCAACTTCCTTTAGTTTCTCCTGTATCTCTTGAGTGTGCCTTTCTCTTTCTTCTTTTTTAGCATCCAGTTTGGCAAGGTCACTTGGCGTTAAATACAACTCTCCTGTGTACTCTGTTTTCTCTTCAAAACTAAGCTTGTTATTCTCCATAATAGCCTTATACCTCGCTTCTTTTAACGCGGCATCAAGGTTTAGTGGCATTGGTGAAAATTCAGCATCTGAATAGAACAGAGTAAACGGATATGCGAATTTAATCCTCTCCTCTTTGCATTCATTTATGAGTCCTTTTACTATGTTTTGTTCTATTCCCTCCAAAAAGTTTGTTATAAAGCGATGTGTACCAGGTTTTGTGCGCTCTAAGTTTCTCCTTTTCTCCCTCCATCACCGATATGGTATCTGCCTTCTCGTAACCCTTCTGCCCCCTATATCCCTTTCCACCACTTCCTACCATTGCCCCACGATTGCAAAGCAGCGAAGCATTTTTGATCAAACTTTTTCTAAAAGTTTGTTTAAGGTGCTACTCAAGTCACCAAAAATCCTCGAGCCGCCGCTGCCTCAGTATTCTACTTTCAGCCTTAAAATCTTCTAGCTCGATTTTCAAGCCCGGTTTCAATTGCATTCTCGAATTTATATACGCCAAAGCCTCTTCACGAGTGTCGAACTTCACACCGCCGGTTCTAAAAGCATCCCGGACCGTCTCTCTAACGACCCAAACACCCAGTGGTATGGCATAGCTGGGTTGAATCTCTCGGAATACAACTACGCCTGCCTGTCGTCTCATCTTGTGCAACGCTTCCGCAACTGCCAATCTCGTCGCATAGTACCCACCGCCTTCTTCCGCGGCATAACTCTTCCGACCGTTAAACCCCTCATAATCCGCTAATATCACCGGCCTCTGACCCTTTGCATCAGTCCATACAGAACCCGGAAACCACGCCTCGAAGTTCTCATACTCAAATAGAGACGGCAAAAGCAATATCTGGAAGTGATTGTCCATATAGGACGACTCATATACATAAAAGGAATCAACAATGGGATATTCTTTGAATTGCGCTGCCAGCTCCTTGAATATGATGTCATCGGTTGCTGTGATGCTCCATCGTGTCGGAACCATCTTCTTCCCGCGGTTCAGCCCTAATGCACCGGACGACAGTACCGCAGAGACTTTATAAACATCCAACCCAATCCCATAAAGTGCAGTCGCTGCTTCTACCGCTCTTATATCATCAGAAACTATTCGATCCACCTTCTTTGGTATCTTCGGGTTATCGGCCACACGCATATTCTCCACTACCATACTGACGCCTGTCGGTTGCATTATATCCGAGAACGAGAATTTGAATGTCGGTTTACCCCTGAGGACGAGTTCAACATCTGTCGGACGTTCCGCCATGGCTATTTCGCTCATGTCCGTGACGAACTTAGACCGGGACGCTATATTTTCACTCTTGTTCGCACGTAAAGTGGCACTTCTCAGTTCTATTATCTTTTCCATATCAAGACCCTGAGCAAACCATTCGCTTGGCTCTTCCATTCGTCCGATTTCAACGCTAAGCTCTTCACTTTCCATCACCGTCAGCGGACCCACACCTACTGAGGGATAACCCCTGCGCCCAACGAAGACGGAAGTAGAAGGCCCGAAGAACTCCTGTGTCGTTGCCAGCTTATCAACTTCCGTTCTTCTCTTCAAAGCCGCTGTGAGTATGGGACATGACTTTCGCCCGCATAATAACCTCGACCCTTTGCAAGCAATACACAATTTAAGCATGCACATCCCCCCCCTCGTTCTACTTAGCTATCACACTTCCTCTGTTTCTATACCCAACTCGTCTTCACCGTTTAAAACTGCTTTTCTCAGATACCACGAAATCTTCACGCCTATAAGTGCTATGATAACTGCGCCGAGTAGAGATAAGAACAGCACTTGATAGCCCAGGGGGTAATTACCTTCATTCAATAAAAGGATACATTTGCACCCGCCCCACAAAATCAGCCCGGAGGCAATTATAGAGAAGAATATAGCCCACTGCAGGACTATCCTCTCGCCTTCTATGAGCATGTGCATTATCTTACCGATTAGAGGTGCGAGTGCCGCCCCCACGTACCACCATATCGCAGCCTCAAGGAATACCACGCCCAATAATAAACTTTCACCTATTTCCGGGTCCATATTCAAAAAATAATCCCAACTCTCTGTTATGCCCTGGAATGTACCCGCGATAATCAACACGAGTGCACAGATATATGTAACAAACGAGATTCGACCGCTGTATAACGATTGTTTTAAAGTCTCTGCAAATTCCATCATCACATTTTCACGCCCTATACCCTTTAGCAGCGTGTAAATCCCGATAACAGCCAGTATTAAGCCAAGTACCATATTTGATAAATTAAACAGTAAAGAGATAGCCATCAAGCACAAAATAAGACCTATGGGCGGCAAAAAAGTGTGAGAAAACTTCGGATCCTCAAACAAGCGCTTAATCACATAAAAAGTGCTTTCTAATGGCTCACTCTGCTTCACTATTACTCTACGCACAGAATCTATCTTCACGCGTGACTGTAATAGCGGAATAATCCATTCGTCCTCGGCACCATCGGTCACAAGAATAGCAGAATCCGATTTTGTATTTGACAGAACAGCATCCAGTTCTTGAGCTATTTTCTTATCGGACGTTACACCAACGTTAATATCACCAGCAATCAATGCGATTTCCACTTCGCCATAAACTTCGCTTGCACTCAACTGATCATGTACCCTAACCGCTTCAAAGATCGCGTTTATATCCGAATCCTCAGGGTCCGCAAGTGCCAGTTTGGTGGCGGCAGAGATATTCGCATCTCTACCCGTAACAGGCGTCTTTATCCCCGCTTTCTCCCCTACGTCATTATCCCTATCTACACAAAGGACAAGCGTCTTAGAGCTATTCGGATTTGTCATCTCAACCCTCTATACGTACCTCAACCTATATAAACTTTCTTGCTGCACCCGCATCGTATCCGAAGTGCGACAATTTCAACTGTCTCGCTATGCACACTTCACCCGGTATTTCAACGGGATATTTCCCGGTTAGACAGCCAAGGCAAAGATTATTCGCATCAATGCCCACAGAATCTATCAGCCCTTCTATGCTGAGATACCCGATGGAATCTGCGGTTAAAAACGTACGAATCTCGTCCAGGCTTCTATTTGACGCCAGCAGCTCGTCCCTCGTGGGTGTATCAATACCGAGGTAGCAGGGTGCTATTATTGGTGGACTACCAACCCGTAAATGTACCTCTTTCGCGCCTTTATCCTTCAAAAAACCCATGATTCTCCTTGAAGTGGTCCCTCTTACGATGCTGTCGTCCACCAGAACCACTCTTTTCCCTTCTACATTAGCTCGTACGACATTTAGTTTCATCCTAACCGCGGTATCCCTTGACGTTTTACCAGGCATGATAAAAGTCCTGCCCACATACCTGTTTTTTATGAAACCTTCCGTATAATCGAGCCCTGACCGTTTCGCATAGCCAATAGCAAATGTAATGCCAGAATCCGGCACTGGCGAGACCACATCTGCTTCCACTCCATGTTCCTCAGCCAGTTTCTCACCTATCTTCATCCGCACGTCGTACACCAATCGCCCATCCAATACCGAATCAGGTCTCGCAAAATAGATGTATTCAAATACGCAGTGAGCTGCGTTTGTACCACGACATAACTGATGATTCTCTAAATTGTCCTCAGACAGCAACCCTTGAGAAGGTTTTATCATTAGCAGCTCGCCTGGTCTTAGATCACGGATTAAAATACCACCTAACATATCTATCGCCGTGCTTTCTGAGGCTATTACATAACCTTTACCCCCGTCCCCGTTACTTACTTCGCCGAGACACAGAGGTTTTATGCCCAAAGGGTCTCTAACCGCTATTAACGTATTGTCCATCAGTATAACCAATGAATA
>DAOUUS010000278.1 GCA_030668065.1 Candidatus Methanophagales archaeon | reverse complement strand
TGTTTCACTAAAGATGAACGAAAAGACGAAAAGATTTGTACGGAGCAAATACAGGGATTATTACAGAACTGCGCGGATAGAAATCCCGTCAGAGTTAGGGATGCGGGAACTGGCATTCGTTCATTTTGACCCATCTTACCCAGCGAAACTCGTGATGAGGCGACACAAATCCTTTAACACTGCGATAGACTTAGTGAACTACCTCAAGGAGCATGCACCGGCTCATGCCTACCATTCCGCCGCGATTTATAAATATCCCGCGGGCCCGAATATGGCAAGTAAAGACTGGATCGGTGCGGATTTGATCTTTGACCTCGATGCCGACCACGTGGTGGATGAATCCGAGCTTCCGGACTATTCTTATGAGGACCTGCTGGTACTTGTGAAAAAAGAGACAGTAAAATTGATTGACTTTCTGCTTGACGATTTCGGATTCCACGAAGACGACATCGAGCTTATATTCTCGGGGTCGAGAGGCTATCACATACATATACAAAAGCAAGAGGTGCGAAGGCTTGGCAGCCGAGAACGGCGTGAAATAGTTGATTATATCACGGCTACGGGGCTCGATATGAATAGCTTCCTGAAAGGCGTAGAAAAGTCGGGGCGTGAAGATTTGAAGTTTACTCGCGATGGCTGGGGAAAACTATTACTAAAAGGGCTGATAGAGTTCCTGCACGAAATAGCGGCAATGGAAGAGCAAGAAGCTATCAAGGTGGTAAGAAGCGCAGGCAAAATGGAACGGAAGAACGCAAAAGAGATAATCCGGATTGCCCGAGATGAGACCGTGATGGAACGGATAGAACAAGGCGAAATACCTCAGTTCGCTAAGGCGATTAAATGGGGTGAGATAACAAGGGCAGTAACAAAGACAGTACGAGTAAAATCAGCGGATAAACCTGATGAGCCCGTGACTGCGGACATAAAACGGCTTATCCGGCTGCCGACATCGCTGCATGGCAAATCGAGTTTTGTGGTAAAACCGTTAAAACTAGCAACTTTTGATGAGTTCGACCCTTTAGAAGATGCTGTTGTCTTCGGCGATTCGCCCGTGGAAGTACAGATGGTTCACAGCGCCGCGATAAAGCTGAAAGGCGAAAGTTATAAGCTAGAAGAAGGCGAAACCGCTTCGTTACCGGAACATGTTGCGCTTTTTTTCCTGTGTCGTGGCGCCGCCGAGTACGTTTAACAATCTATTTTGTACGGTTACCCGTAATATTGCCCGGTTTTACGTTTTCTGAGTAGATAGATGAAGAACGGCGCGCCGAAGAATGCTGTGATTATACCAACTGGTAACTCGCCTAATAACCGTGCCAATGCGTCCGTCCAGACAAGAAAGATACCGCCTACCAATGCTGAAGCGGGAAAAAGTATGCGGTGGTCCGGTCCCACGATCATTCGCGTGATGTGCGGTATTATCAGGCCGACAAAGCCAATAGTTCCTGCGAATGCTACCGCGGCTGCTGTTATGAATGCAGATAGCACCAAAAGTATTCTCTTCACGCTTTCCACGTTTATACCCAGTGTCTGCGCGGATTCCTCGCCGAGCAGCATTGCGTTCAGGTCCTTTGCGAAGATATAAATGAGCACGAAGCAGACGCTAACAGGCAAAAACGTTATTTTCACCTGTGTCCAGTTAGCGAGCCAGAAACCGCCCATCAACCAGAAGAAGATGTTGTGTAATGATTTGCCCGCGATCGCCATGATGAGGAATAATATAGCGCCTAAGAATAACGAAACTGCTATCCCTGTGAGCAGCAATGTGTCTATCGGTATTCTTCCACCCACCTTTGCAAGGTTATAGACAAGGAAAGTGGCGAACACTGCGCCGAAAAAAGCTAGGAACGGCGTGGTGTAAATCGAGAGAAACTGCTGTAGAAACGCAATAGAAATAGCAGCGCCAACTGCGGCGCCTGATGAAATACCTATTATGTATGGGTCAGCCATGGGATTTTTGAATAGCCCCTGCAATGTAGTCCCTGCGGTTGCCAGTGCTGCGCCGACCATTATCGCCAGGAATATCCGTGGCAGTCGAATATCAAAGATTATTATGTCAGTCACGGAAGAAGGCGCTTCGCCGAGCTGAAGTTTGTACCAGATCAAAGAGACTATTTCCAGCGGTGACACATAAACAGGCCCTATTGCCGTTGCCAGCACGATAGTCAAACATAGAATTGCAATTAAATATATCATGACCATTTTCCAGTGCATGAATTTCATAGTATGCGTTGCTTTTGCTTCTTCTGTCATCTTTCACTCTCCGACCCCGCACAAATGCCCATTTGTGCGTTCTATGCCGGCAACTACCGCTTCGGGCATTGCTATATTACTCATAAGACCGGGCACATCATAAAGTATTTGGTCTTTATGCTTTTCTCTTTACGAAAAATCATATCATTATAAATAGAGGCAGGG
>DAOUUS010000253.1 GCA_030668065.1 Candidatus Methanophagales archaeon | reverse complement strand
GAAACAGAAAGCGTATCCGAGTATCTGCCCCGGGCATCGAAGAACACAAATATGTTATTTGCAGAAATAGAAAAAACAGCGGAGGGCTTGACAAATGATTATTTTAAGCAATTGGTCTTTTCGTTCCTACGTGACCCGGCTTTCGTGGAATCATTTAAAACCGCGCCCGCCGCTAAAGTACATCACCATAATTATATCGGCGGGTTGTTAGAGCATACGCACACTGTTGTGGCGCTATGCAGAACCATCATCCGACAGTACCCCGAGCTTGACCGTGATTTGTTGCTTACTGGTGCCATTCTGCACGACATAGGAAAGACCAAAGTGTATGAATATGCGTTCCGAATAGACGTAACCGCGGAAGGCGGTCTTATGGACCATATTGTCCTTGGCTATCGCATGGTAGAGGAAAAAATAAATGCGGTAACGGGTTTCCCGGGGGAACTCAAGCTTAGATTGCTACATCTCATTCTGAGCCATCATAACTTCGGTGAATGGGGTTCGCCGGTGAAGCCCATGTTCGCAGAGGCACAGGCATTGTGTTATGCCGACTTGCTTGACGCTCAGCTCAAGGAATTCTTACAACTGCAGAAGCAAGAGGAAGCGAAAGGAAAAGAGGGCATATGGAGCGATTACAACCGGGGAATAGAACGGTTCTTTTATATGGGTAAGACACCTAAAGAATAGAGTAGGATAAGAGATTATGGTAATACGCACCGGTAGCAGCGGTATCTATGCAGATAGCATGTTAAAGCTAGTAAAACTGCCGGATCTACTTTCTGTTTGTAATGCCTTGTTCGGATTCGCAGCCATACTACTTGTACTTGAAGGCGGAAGTACAAGGGCACTAAAAACGGCACTCGTGTGTATCTTAGTAGCAACGGTTATTGACGGCTTAGATGGTTTCGTGGCGAGAACGGTGGAGTCTTCGCCCATAGGTCGATATCTCGATTCGCTTGCCGACATGGTCTCTTTTGGTGTCGCACCAGCAGTTGTTGCCTTTGTGGTCATCAAAAACTTTTTCCCGCTGACACTGACATATACTCATGTTGTGGTTGTATCTGCGTTCTGTGGCGCGTATATAATCTGTGGGATGTTACGGCTTGCGAGATACAATGCGAAAATATCGCAACAAAACGAGTTTGTGGGACTCCCAATTACGGGCAGTGCGATTTTATTAGCTTCTTTTATGCTACTGGCTGTCGAACTGGCTATTCCCGGCTGTGCATATATCCTGGTTATTTTAATGGGCTTTTTATGTCTTTTGATGATCAGCAGGATACAATATAGAAAATTGAAGAACAGTTGGTTAGTAATAGTATCGCTAATCCTTTTTTCCGCGTTGTTCTTCTTTTATGCCGTCTCTCTGCCGTTGTTTGTATATCCCGCAGCTATTATTGTTGTGTTAACTGCGCTTTATATCTGCAGTCCTGTTATGCAATATTTGTTGAACCGGGAATAATTGATGCCTGACAGTATGCGATTTGATTCTCTATTCCACAACATGCAAAGAGAAGCCCAGCCACGTAGCAGAATGTGTAAGCATACCACTTGATACGACATCAACGCCCGTAGCTGCGAACTCCTTTATATTATCCTGTGTTATCTCACCCGAAGCTTCTAAAATCAAGCCATCACGGAGGCCTTTCTCAGTCAGCATACGCACACACTCTTTCACTTCTGTGGATTGCATGTTATCCAGCATGATTATGTCCACATTCAATTCCGCAGCCCTGATCGCATCTTCTAGGCTTTCTACTTCCACTTCGATCTTCCGTGTGAAGCTTACCTTCTCTTTTGCCTTCTTTATCGCGTTCTCCAGGCCCATCAGCATTATATGATTATCTTTTATTAGCACCGTTTCGTATAGTCCGAATCTGTGCGGGTCACCGCCCCCGACCGTTATCGCTTTCTTCTCGTATTTCCGAAAACCCGGTGTCGTCTTCCGCGTACCTGCCACTTTTATCGCTGCATTTACGTGCCTCGCATCGTTTACAAACCTACTTGTTAAAGTAGCAATGCCACTCATTCTACCCATGAAATTGAGCACCAGCCGCTCCACCTTCAATATCTTCGCTCCTGCACCCCACACAGTCAAAATAGTATCGTCACGCTTTATTCGGTCCCCCTCTTCAAACACCGAGGAATATTTAATATTCAGATAGTCACATATCTGCTTTGCCTCATCCAAACCCGCAAGGACACCTTCTGCTCGCACCGTTATCTCCGCTTTACATTCAGTATATGGCACTATATCCTCGTAATCCTCATGCCCTACATCCTCTTCCAGAAAACTTTCTATCTCTCTTAGCAGCATTTGCAAACTCCACTCTTGGAAAGTAATGATTGATTTATCAAAAACCTTCGTTTACGAAAGAAAAGCAGCACCAAAGAATAACTTTACTTACCACAGTCTACCTTTTTGTAAGAGATGGAAAAAATAAGAGTGGGTGTAATTGGCTGCGGTGCTATAGGCAGCGAGATATGCAAGGCGATAGATGGGGATGACATGGAGATGGAACTGATTTTTTTGATTGATAACCATCCCGAGAATATAGAACGCCTGTATGCAAGCCTGAAGAAGAAGCCAGAGATAACCAAATCTGATAGCCACGGGCTGGAAGCGATTTTAAAGGACGTGGATCTGGTAATAGAGTGTGCATCGCAAGATGCGGTTCGTGAGTTTGTGATACCCGCGTTGATGACGGGTAAGGATGTAATGATACT
>DAOUUS010000115.1 GCA_030668065.1 Candidatus Methanophagales archaeon | reverse complement strand
TGGCGCTTCGTTAGCGTTATATTTGGCTGAAAATAAGGTTTACAGTGAGTATCTCATAGTTACATTTTCATTCATCTTTGCGTTAGTTCCTACACTTATTATTATGTTATTGACTCGTTTCCGGCGTGCTACTCCGGAGACGATGGTTCTCGCCGGTATTGCTATGTTATATCTATTCGGTGCGTTTCAGGGATTGGTACAATTCTTTTCTTCGCCCACAACAGTACAAGCGGCAGTGATATGGGGTGTTGGTACTCTTGCAAGAGCGTCATGGGGGCATGTAGCAGTAGCAGCAATCGTGCTCATATGTTTTATTCCCCTGCTTATGTGGAAAGCATGGGACGTCAATATACTGGATGCGGGAGACGAGGCTGCCGAAAGTATGGGCGTAAATACCGCGCGGACGAGAGTTATTGTAATGATGATAACTACATTCCTAACTGCCGGGCTCGTTTGCTTTACCGGAACCATAGGGTTCATAGGATTGATCATGCCACATATATGCAGAATGTTTATGGGAGGAGATAACAGGTTCTTAATACCCGTTGCCGGTTTTTTCGGTGCTGCTCTTTTGCTTGCATCCGATACCGTGGCAAGAATGGTCATAGCACCGGAGGGTATCCCGGTAGGGATAATAATAAATTTAATAGCGGGTCCTATGTTCCTGATCATGTTAATAGGGAAAAAGGAGGGATATATCTAAGATGAGACTGGAAATAAAGGATATGGAGTTTGGCTATGCCAGTGTGACCATACTCAAGGACGTATCAATGGAGCTAGTAGAATCGGAAGTGTTAGGCGTTGTAGGACCAAATGGCGCGGGAAAATCTACGTTGATAAGGTGCATAGATAGGATTATATCGCCACAAAAGGGTAGCATACTGGTAGATGGTATCGATATAAAAAAGATGAGCAGTACGGATCGCGCGAAAAAAATAGGGTATGTGCCACAGGGCATAGCACAAATCTTCCCTACCACGGTCTTTGACACTGTTCTCATGGGCAGACGGCCGCATTTTGGATGGTGGAGTCGCAAAGAGGATAATGAGAAAGTGTTAGATATGCTGGAACTGCTGAATCTCGAACAGTTCGCCATGCGTGGCATTAACGAGCTCAGTGGTGGTCAGCAGCAGAAAGTATTTATCGCGCGGGCACTCACGCAAGAAGCGGATATTCTCTTACTGGATGAGCCTGTTTCTGCTCTTGACATCAGGCACCAGCTTGAAGTGCTGAATGTAATACGAAGTGTCGTGAAAGAGAAGGGGATTTCAGTAATGATCTCTATCCACGACCTTAATCTTGCTTCACGATTCACAGACCGGCTATTATTGATGTGTGACGGCCAGATTTTTGCCACGGGATCATCCTCTTCTATCCTCACACCTGAAAATATAAAGCAGGTCTATGGCGTGGAAGCGAACGTGAGTAAGTTTGGTGACAGGAATTATATCGCACCTGATAAACCTGTGGAAGAAAAATGACTGCAAGTAGTGAGACAATATCCAAACAGGAAATAGCAAAAACAAAAAGAGCGCAAATAAGAGGCCTCTATAAAAAGAGTATCAATAAAAAGATATATTTTATCTTCTTTCTCTTCATCTTAATGATTATTTTCGCCGGCATAGCGGCAACGCTTGGCTCTTATGAGATCTCATTCACAGAGGTATATTCTATAATTTTTCACTGTATGTTTAATAATGCAGAAACGTACGAGCAGTATACCGTCTGGGAGCTGAGACTGCCACGCATTTTGTTGGCTATCCTCGCAGGAGCAGGGCTTGGCATTGCGGGTACGATGATGCAGGGTATTTTAAGGAATCCGCTGGCAGAACCTTATACCATGGGGATCGCATCAGGCGCGGGATTTGGCGCTTCTCTCGTGATTATCTTAGGTGTTGGTGCTGAATATGCCGGAGGTTACAGTAGATATGCACTCATAGCGAGTTCTTTTATATTCGCCTTAGTACCTGCAGTTGTCGTTCTCGCAATAGTACTCCACCGAAAACCATCACCCGGGGTTTTGGTTCTCGCCGGCATCTCAATGCTTTATATCTTCAGTGCGTTGACGATGTTGATACAAGTCCCGGCAGACCCGAATGCGGTAAAAGTAGCGCAGTTCTGGGCTGTTGGCTCTCTTGAACGTGCTTCATGGTTAGATATATTCCCGATTTCGCTCGTGCTTGCATGCTGTGTTCCCCTGCTTATGTGGAAAACCTGGGACATCAATATACTGAACGCGGGGGATGAGACGGCAGAAAGCATCGGCATACACGTCAAGCGAACAAGGATATTTGTAATGATGATTTCAGCAGTTCTAACTGCAGGAGTCGTATGCTTCGTCGGGGCTATTTCATTTGTAGGATTGATAGCACCACATATATGCAGAATGTTCATTGGCGCAGATAACAGGTTTTTGCTGCCTGCTTCTGCTTTATTCGGTGCCGTCCTTTTGCTTCTTGCAGATACCATTGCAAGAACAATCGCAGCTCCTTTAGTCATCCCGATAGGGATTGTGACTGCAATAATGGGGACTCCTTTGTTCCTTTACTTGATATTGAAAAAGAAAGGAGAGTACTGGTAAAATGAAAGCAACTGTGATACCAACAGTGATTATCATTCTGGTGGTAATTTTAACCGTGGGTCATTTCGTAGGTGTGGAGAGGTATTTTGGACTGGATGTGTCAGGTACCGATCCCGGGTATCCAAGGAGTATTGTGGATTCCGCGGGGAACAACATCACGATATATAAGCCATTAGAACGGATAATCGTAACAAATTCCGATGCTGCGGAAGCGATTCGTGTTGTTGGCGCCAAGGGCAGAGTTATTGGTGCTACCGATTCGTTAAAATGGTATCCTACTTTTTTCCCTGAAATGAGTAAGTTACCGGTGGTCGGCAAGTGGAGTGCAGTTGACCCGGAGTTAGTGCTGCAATTAGATGCCGATTGTATACTTGCATACACGTCAGATCCGAGTCCTGAATATTTAGAGGACAAACTCCCACCTACCATAGTAGTCATTCGATCGGATTACTTCAAGCCGGAAACGCTAAGGGAGGAGATGTTGAAGCTTGGATATATACTTGATGTAGAAGAGAATACATCGGAATATATAGAATGGTATGATAATTACGTTGACGAAATAAACGCAGAAATAGCGGCTATACCTGCGGATGAGCGACAAATAGTTTACCTGAACAACAATTTTGATGACGCGAAGACGGAACGGAAGACATATGCAAGGAAATCAGGTGGAATAAGCATACTCTGTGAAGAGGCAGGAGGGATAAACATAGCAGCAGATTCTATGGGTTCATATCCGATAGTAAGTATGGAGTATGTTTACGAGGAGGATCCGGATGTTGTACTTGGACTTTCATACCGTGGCGGTTTTGAGAGAGATGACAATACACAGATTAAGAAGGAATACGAAGACATATTAGAACTACCCGGTTTTGATAAACTAAAAGCAGTAGAAGACGAATGCGTTTTTATAATAGATGGCACCGTAGCATACTCGCCTGCATATCCGTGTGGTCTCACACAGGTGGCAAAGTGGTTCTATCCTGATAAATTTGGGGATTTGAATCCGGAAGTAATGCTTCAGGAATACGTGGATAATTTCTGCGATGGCTTAGACTACAATGTTAGCGAGCATGGTGTTTTTTATTACCCCGATTGAGGGTTATTGTTGCTTATATTTTTGAGAGCGGCAAAGAAGAATAAGGCGGGGATGAAGAATGGAAAAGAGATTAAAGAATGTTTTTTGTATATTGGCAATTTTGCTCTTGCTGAGTGGTTCTGCGGGTCTTGGTTCCGCAGATGGTGATAATGATAGAGAATACCTTTTTTATATAGAACACTTGTTAGTTGAAAGTGCTAAAAGTATGAAACCTACTGTGATGGTAGCCAGTTATGTACTTACCCCGGAGACGTTAATGCCCGGTGATGTAGGTTTGCTCACAATAACACTTGAGAATGTGTATAATAGCCCGATGGACGTAGAAGTGACAGATATTCAAGGGGCAGTAATAGATTCGTGCTTTGTAATGAGCGCCTACATAGAAGAAGCTTCTCTCTCAGGATCTAATTTTGAAGTGTATAACATATATAAATCTTCTGGCGTAATAGGACCAGGGAAACAAGTTGAATTCCCATTTAAAATAAAGGCACCGTATGAAGATGATATATACATGCTGAAATTATACGTTCGTACCGAAAATATGCTGGGCAAAAGTAGTAAAAGCGTTCGCCATTACATACCTGTAATCGTGAGTAGTAATGGCTTGAAGATGTCACCGCGGGCTGTATCAGAAGAGAGTATCAAATTGGAAGTGACAAATGAAGGATTGTCGAAAGTTGACGGCGTTGCGGTTGTTGCTTCTGATATTAAAGGAATGGAATTACAAAAGGAAAGTGTCTACATTGGTGAGATGAGCCCGTGGGAGTCTGCGCTAGTGGTATTTAATATCAGTAGTGTAGCAGCGGAAGAACAGGATAACAGTGCGGATTTCCGGGTTGTATTTAATAACTGGATAAATGAGCACGAATCAGAATCAATATGTGTAAAAATCCCGTATCACATTACTAAAAGTGAAGATAAAAAAGAAGTGCAACCTGCCACAACAACTCAGAACTATATGACTACACCAGAGCAGAAAGACGTTGCAGAAGCCAAGATACCGGGATTTGGGCTCGTAACCGCTATGTTCCTGTTAGTCGTGGTAGCGTATTTGAAGGGTAAACGGGCAAAAAAATAAAAATGAGGGTTTTAGTGCCTCCGCTTTAACATTACTAGAAACGCCACTACGAGTAGTCCCACGATAGCGAATACCACCTCGAATCCCGGTGGTGTCGGTGTTGCCGAAGGTGTTGCTGCTGGTGGTGTTGTAGGCGTTTCTATTGGTGCAGTGGTCGCAGGTGTTGGTGTGGATGTTTGAACAGGCGTAACAGTCGGTGTCGGTGCGAGGTCTGAATATTTAACCAGGAATGCACTGCCATTAGCGGTGTCAGAGACAGCAGTGGTACCTGCTAAATATACGCAGTCGTTTGTCGCTGCTACTGCACGCCCATTAACCCAGCCGGCTTTGCCCCATGTTATGTTCCAGATGGAACTGCCGTCTGTGCTGTTGTATTTGGTGAGGGACGCATTGGAAAAAACAAAATCAGATGATCTGTTAGCACCTGCTAAATACACGCTATCTCCTGTTGCTGCTGTTGCCGATCCGCATGACATTCTACTATCCGTGATATTCCAGATGAGACTGCCGTCTGTGCTACTGTATTTGTTGAGACCGGCACCGGGAAAACTGGTTCCTGTCGAGTACACCACGTGGTCTCCAACTGCTATTCCCTCTACCTCCATCAATGAGGTCATGTTCCAGATAAGGTTCCCATCTGTGCCGTCGTATCTGTTGAGGAAGGCTTTGTGACCTTCCCTGCCTGCTACATATACGCAGTCTCCTGATGCTGCGGTATAAAATGCCGCATAACACCCCGGTCCACTCCATGTGATGTTCCAGATGAGGTTTCCGTTTATGTCGTACTTGTTCAGGAATGCCGCGTAATTACTGCC
>DAOUUS010000074.1 GCA_030668065.1 Candidatus Methanophagales archaeon | reverse complement strand
ATTCTTTCTAGCTCAGTCTTGAGTTCCCCCAATTTCTTCTCGACATTAGCACTCATCATCTCCTGTACTTCTCGCTCGTACTCATACGACAATGGCGACTCTCCTCCGCCGGACCACGCAACACCGGTTGTCATTGTTGCCATCCCTAGCACATCCATAACATGAACGATCACAACCTCTTCTGTGCCCGCATCCTTAAAACTCTTCGCATAGTCCAGTACCTTAACGGCACAATCCGAGAAATCTGTCGGATACAATATTTTCCTAAACATTTTCCTTTCCCCACCTAAACCGGCAGTACCAGTACACACCGAATATCTTCAATCCCTTATATATCATTACTGCAATGAAAACATATTTTTAACTGCTCTACCGGAAGTGGATGTGCAAACTCGTGGCAGCAATGCGGAGCAATGATTTAGGGTTCACATATCCTATCAAATGTCCAGTTGGACGCCCCCACGCCCTTTTTCGTACGTCCCTAAGCAGCACTTATAGCAGCAGTATAACCTATGGTTATATTAATACGGATGTCAATAACATAAGTGAAGAGTTACGGGTAATTATGAAGAAGATGAACGCGAAGGATTTAAATGATACTGAAGGGGTAGAAAAAGTAAAGACCGTTTGTGTGAAGGAACTATACATTGCCAAACAAATATCCCAGGACGTAGTGGAAGGACTTAGCACGAAATAAAGAACTACCGTCCGTAAAAAGCGGTAACTGGCGGGGCCTTTATTTCACGCGACTACACACTTGGATGTCTTTTCCCAACCTGCCGATGGCATCAGCACGGCAATTCCACAATCACAATAGCTTTAATATACTATTTCATCGCTTTTTGGTATCGCAATTCTTGTCGTTTCTTAGTAGTAAAACCGCTTCAAAATCGCTATCCAATATCCAGACGTTTCTTTTCGCCCCCGCCCTTGCACCCGCATGCCTTTATCTCACAATTTGCACCGAGGATAGAATCACTCATTTCTGCTTCTTTTATTATAGCATCCTCTCCAACCATGCAATTATTTAGCGTGGATTCGTCCAGAACAGCCCGAGGAAAAACTACCGACTCGTGCAGTTCGCTATTCGTTACCGATGCGTGGTTGCCTATCACTGCGGGACCGCGTATCACAGATTGTTTTATCACCGCGTGTTCACCAATGGCAACGTCACCCCGAATCTCACTACCTTCTATCTCCGCAGTATCCGCACATTCAAATCCTTTTTTTGCCAATATCCATCTGCTCGCTTCCATGTAGCCGTCACGACTACCGACATCAGTCCAGAAACCTTCAACTACGCAGCCATAAACCGCGTTTTTCGGTACCAGTATGGGGAATAAATCTTTGGAGAAATCAAATGCGCGGCCTTCCGGAACGTACTCAAGTGCTTCTGGTTCTATGACGTACACGCCCGTATTCGCAAGATTCGAGAAACAGTCATTGGGAGACGGTTTCTCTTTGAATTTCCGTATCATACCATTGGGCTCTATCTCGGCTATGCCATATAAAGACGGGTTCGGCACCGGTAAAAGTGCAATGGTCACAAGTTTACCATGCGCTTCGTGAAACGCCAGCACCTTTCTTATGTCCATGTCCGTAATGTTATCGCCCTGTATTACCAACGCGGTATCTGTTATCCCCGCGTTTTTTACCGAACCCGCGGTTCCTAAGGGCAAAGGCTCTTCAGGATATGAAAGCTTCAAATCTTTTCTTTTACTGAGATAATTTATTGTTTGCTCGGGTAGGTAGTTCAAAGTGATAACGATGTCTTTCAAGCCGTATTCCGCAAGATAATCTACTATATACCCTATCACCGGTTTATTCACCAATGGTATCATCACCTTCGGTGTGGTAAATGTAAGCGGTCTGAGCCTTGTGCCATAGCCACCTGCGAGAATTACTGTTTTCGTCATCTTCTGACCTTTTTAAATGTTACTAAAGGACTCACATATTATTAATAAGTGCAGTATGTACTTTTATGGAACTGCGGCTTAGAATGCGAAGATGAGTTGAATACAGCATCTAAAAAGTTAATATTATCCGGCTAACCAATGCTTTCGGTTTTGGCACTTTTACAGCCAAAAGAAAGATTGTGATGGAGCCGCTGGGATTTGAACCCAGGTCATCGGGTTCGAAGCCCGATGGGATAGTCCGCTACCACACGGCTCCTCCAGATATATGTTTGCATTATTGTTAATAAGAGATAAACAAAAACAAATAGAGTGATAAAAATGCAAATAGAAGACCTGTTAAAGATTTCGTCTGAGATAAGAGACGCCATAAGAACCTACATTACAGAGACTGAGGACTATGGCGAGGTAATATTACAAAGAGAGCAAGATGTGACGAGAAGAATAGACATGTATGCAGAAAAGGCGTTAGAACGATCTTTAAGAAGCCGCAACCTGTGTGCGCGGATAATATCAGAAGAATTAGGCGACCATGTATATCCGGAAGGCGGCGACCCGGAATTCACACTGATTTTTGATCCCATAGATGGCTCCACAAACGCCATTCTTGGCATACCGTTCTTCTGCACTTCTATTGCATATTCACCGAAAGTGGACCACATCACCTTTGACGCCATACAAGCGAGCGTGGTTGCCACTATCAGCGGTAAGACGTATTATGCCGTTAAAGGCGGTAATGCGTTCGTGGACGGTAAGAAACTACCCCGAGAAGTAAAAGGAAAGACAAAACTCGTTTTCTCTATCTACACTTATGGCGCCGGCACAATACCCGCGGGGCTGATACAATTTCAAAGCGAAGCTAGGAATGTGGTCGTTCGTGTGCTGGGTAGTATAGCAATGGAGATTTGTTTAGTCGCGGAAGGTGTAATAGATGCAGCGATAGACGTGCGTGGCTTGATAAACGGTTATGACATCGCGGGTGCTGCGCTAATCCTGAATGAGGCAGGTGGTGTTATAACGGATTTAAACGGTAATGAGCTGGTAAGCGATGCCGGAACGGCACATAATATGTCCATAATCGCTACTTTAGAGCCAGAAATACGTGACAAAATCCGCGACATTGTGGTTTGATGCCCAGTTTCGTTATATGTTCAAACATGGCCAAAGTTTTCTTTTCCGTAAACGCTTTTCTTTTCCTAAAAGAAAAGGGTTTAATGATAACGATAATCCTCGCGGGCGGGAAGGGCAGCAGAATTGGAACCGAGAAAGCACTTATAGAATTAGAAAGCCGAAAACTAATAGATTTGGTTGTACATAGCGTACACGGGTCAAAGACAGAAGATTTTTTTGTGGCTATCACGAAAAATACACCAAAAACCGCGGTGTATTGTCAACACGCGAATTATAAGACGATAGAAACGTCGGGGGACGGTTATCATGAGGATTTATGGTACCTGCTCAGACGTTATCCCGAATTCGTATCCGTGGCATGCGATATACCCTTTCTAAGACGCGAGCATATTGATGCGTTGATAGATGCCTATTCAAGGTACCATACCAGCATCACAGGTGCTGTTCCGCTGGCTATTGTACCCCAAGGCATATCTATGGGTCACACGTTCGAGCACGAAGGTAAAGAGCTTGTCGCTTGTGGTATCAACGTAGTCACGAGATCGAATGAATCGCAGCCACTTGTATTTAACGATCCTCTGCTCGCAATAAACGTGAATACTGCTCCGGATTTGAGATTTGCACTGCAAAGGGATTGTGTTTTTTAGTGCAGTAGTTCCTACTACTTCCAAGAAGAATAGGGACTGGAATATGGCGATGGGATAGTTACAACATAGTAAGGACGATTGGGCTCAAGATTAGAGACTTAGCGAGAATTTAGAGGGTAAGTAAACCCCCGTATTCATTTCAGAATCTTTACGCGTTTTAAATCTTCTTCAGTGTTTTCGGTGGAAATGTATTATCTTGACTGTGAACGGCGAGGGTAACCTTTCTTCCATCTGGATGATAGTACCTCTGGTGGCTTCCGCTTTGAGAGCGGAGATGATTTTACGCGCAGTTAGACCTCGAAGTTTGCTGTAATCAATCGTAAGGCATCAGACAGTTACCATTACCTTTTGCTCTGTGAATATCTGAACATCATTCATCGGAGATTCTGGTATCGTCTTTCCATCTTCAATCAGTTCTTCTATTATCATCTTAACGACTTCTCGGATTTTTTTAGTGCCTCTTCCCTCGTAAAACCCCAAGTAGCTGCCCCGTAATCTTCTAACGCAGGGCAATAAGTATGATAAGCCATCCTTCCATCTTCAAATGGGTCCTCCTCAAGTACCACCTTAAAAACAAATGTTTTCATTTAGTTTGAAATATAGCTCTGCATTATATATAAAATTGCGAAAAGAGGGGCTTATTGAGGATGAGGCAGGTTCCAGGTGTGAAGAGGTCTGGGGGTATCAGTTAGCTATATATAGATGGGATGTGGTAATAACGGATACCGCGCGGGCATGGTTTTTTTATAGTGTATATACCACGAGAAACGGTTTGTTTGGCGATAATTTCACGCTTGGAAGCATAACCGCTGTTCGTTATCACTGAATGCCGATAGACGACAGTAATATGCGTTTTGATCCGCACCCTGATCCCATGCAAGGATACGATTTTTTCGTTATTAGCCGAGCTTGTGGATGATTCCGTGCTAACGAGCGAGGAGGAGGAACTGATAAAAGAGGCAAGGGAAGATGTGCGCCGTGATGACCTCTCGGACTTCATAAAGGCAGAAGAGGTATGAGCTACCAGGTTAAAACGCGCAAAAAATTGAAATAATCCCTAAGGGCGAGGGAAATAGAATCAAAATTCGATGAAGAAATGCTCGTTCTTGTTCTAAAAGTAGATAAAAGAGAGAGGGCTTACAGATGAGTTCTGTTGGATAAGATTGAAGGATCGGACACAGATTAAAGCAGATTTACGGTGATACCGATTTGAGTTGGTTCGAAAGCCCATATTTTGACAGGCTCGCCGCAGCTTCCACAACTCGAAAAACGCAAAACCGAAAAGCTTATAAAGTGTCAGTTCACAACCTGAAAGTAGCAGCTTAAAGAATGGGCGAAACCGGAGGTATAAACACACGAAAATAGTGGCGGTTTCTGTTGTCTTGTGACCATGCTATAAACTATATACTATGGTTTATTGTATTTTACGTTACCTTAACCGACTGATTTTTTCCTTTGCATATGTATGAGGGGGATAAATGGTTCAGACAGAACTGGATGAAGAAGAAGTCGCTGCGAAGCAAAGCATATCTATAAATGAACGTGTTCATTGACACGAGTGCTTTTTATAATTTGTGAATCTAAGGATAAAGAACTCAGTTTTACCGATTGCACGAAATTTTGTCTTCTCTTATTGAACCGTTTGGGCTAAAAAATGTATTTGGCTTTGATTCTGATTTTGAGAGGCGGGGACACACGGTGCGGTAAAATAAAAATAAAAAAGAGGTTTGTTAAAAAACCCCCTCATTTCTTTTCGATTTTGTTTATTGCTCTCTCTTGCGCTTGCGGTAGTTGAAGAAGAACAGCAGTCCCAGTATTGACGCAACTGGTAGGGCTATCGTCGAGAACTCTGGAATGCACTCTTCACCCTCACATGTGTATTCATCGCATGGTACATTTGTTCCAATATCACAACCATCCGCTCCAACCCATATACCCTTTAGATTGTCTCTGCAGTCATCCTCATCATCCGCCACCATGCACGTACATGGACAACCATCACACGTACCTGTAGGACATGCACAGCAATTTCCTCTTTCTCCATCAGGTACCGTAATAGTATCGGCTTGGTCTCCGTGGCTCACACTTGAAGCATCCATCGCGCTAACGGTAAAGTCATACACGCCAACAGCAGTTCCACTAGGCACACAGATGGTCTCCGTGAAAGTCACAGTAGTGGGTGTGGTGAGATCAGGATACACAGCGGGTACAGAACTCACCCACAACTCGTACCCAGCGCTAGCCACTAAGTGAAGACCATATACGTGTGGAGTCGAGATTCCCGCTGTGATTGCGCCAACCACGTCGTCAGCCAACGTAATTGAGTTGGTGATGTAAACGCTACCACCAGTAATACCAGTCCAGTACGTCCAGTGTGCATTAGCAGAGGTCGAGGTATGGCATTCCAGCCAGATAACGTTGTTAGTAGCCATATTTGCCAGAACCGTTTGCAAGTCCAGGTCGTCAGCAGTGCCCATTACTTCATCACGTCCCGGATCTCCACCTGTTGTCCAAATACCAGTCGTCACTCCCTCGTTCAGGTTGCAGTCGTGCGGCACATTGTCCCCGAAGTTGACCACAAGTTTCTTGGCTCCAGTTCGCCATCCTACTGAGGTGTCAGCATAGCTCTCATACATAATCCGTGTGTAATCCTGCGGACCATCTGAGCCACCCCCCAAAACCAAAGCAGTAATGGCACTTGAGACCACAGTTTGATCACTGGTCAGCGATTGATCCAGGCTATACGCATAATCCCCGTATACCGTAGATCCATACTGGCTAGAGTACCCGCAAGAGCTGTAGCTGTGAGGATAGTCCATATAAGACATAACCCCGTAATTGAAATCAACACCTGGATAATCCGTCTCCAACATAGTCATGATCTCTCCTGATTTTGCTTTTGCTGTGCTGATGATGCCACCCATACTACCTGTCAGGTCAAAGGCGAATATCACGTCAACTCTCGGGGCATGCCCTGGTAAATATACTTCCTTCTCAACGTCAACGCATTCGCCCGCATCTAATGTCGCCGTAAAGGTACCCGGTGTTATGGTGGCACTTGCAGGCATTGCTAAAGCACTCACAACCATCATCACAACGAGTGATATTACTAAATAGTTTATGTTTTTTGTTTCCATTTTTTCTTTTTCACCTCCTAGTTTTTTACTTTTAGCGTTCTTTCTCAACGCATATGCCCGCAACAGATGTTTACGAACCATGTCCGTAAACCCTGTACAGACCTGCTATGCCTGTATGAAAACATTACAGACACTCATACATTTGAACAGCCCTTTATAAGACTTTCGGTTTCCGTCCACTCGCTTCCACTGCAACCTATTTTTATGCCATGTTTTTGAAATCCTTCCGTACACGCATAGCTACCAGCAGAACATCCTAAAAATAATTTAACTTATCACAAACAAAATTTGCATATATCATAACTTTTTCTTTAAACGAACGCAACTCTTATATAGTAGCCACCCCCCCCCCCCAAAAAAACATTCTTTCGTACAAACGCGAAAAGCGGTAGCGAAGGGCAGCGCGAACGCGAAGTCCGTATAAACAACATAGGTAAATTCTTAGTTACTATTCCACCTGTATCACGCTTCCGTAGCCACT
>DAOUUS010000092.1 GCA_030668065.1 Candidatus Methanophagales archaeon | reverse complement strand
TATATAGAATTAACTAAAAATCTTTTGTTCGTTTTTATCATAAGTGGACCACTTTTTGCAGTTCTCCTTTTGCATATCCGCTGTTATATGACCCGAAGGGCAAGGAGCGAAGCGACACAGAGTTCGGAACCCCGCAAGAAATTATTTTTACCCCCTCATTTTTGCCATCGTGGTAGTTTTGGCATCATTTCATCAGCCATTTTTTCTGCCTCCTCTCTTGTTTTACCCATAAATTTCATTGCCGCGTTTATGCTCCCTTCTCTTACCTGTTCCCTGCTTGCCAATTCACCTGTTTGCTGATTCTGGCAATGAATGCAATATCGTTTGTCGTTTTTAGATGTTGTGTTTTCATCAATCGGAAGCGGCATCCCGCAACTTTCGCACTGAGCCATTTTTGCATCTTCATCACATTCCCGGAGTCCAAAGGTATTATTTTCAGTGTCAAGGCAAACAGCGGCATATCCTATACCTGGCACAGCTGTTTTTGGCATCACTATTTTGCCGCCGAGTTTTTTAACTTTGGCTGTATATTCATCAATTGACGGAACATCAATATAATTGACAATTGCATCTGGCGGGTTTTCTCTTTTTCCAAGCCCGCCGCCAAGACCTTTTTTACCGTCTTCATCTGTTGTTTCAATTCCATAGTATTCCATCGGACCGGGCATTTTTTCAATTTTCCATCCAAATAGTTCAGTATAGAACTTCTTTGCTCGCTTCATATCATCTGCCGGTACCATAAAATGCGTTATTGTTGGGATTTTTATTCACCTCCTTTTATTTTATTTTGAAATTTTGTTGCCACAACATCTGCGATAATTCCGTACACCACGCCAAATCCGATGAGTGTTAAACCGCTCATGATATCTCCATCAACAATTGAGATTATGCTCATAGCCATGGTTATTACGGCTCCGATTATTGCACCCCTCAAAACAGGATGGAGTTTTATGTTATCTGCTATTCCGATAACAAAGCCAATTAATACTCTGTTGTATACAATAGATGCCAGAATACCAGTGGTAAGTTCAAAATTCAACTCACCCGTCTCTGCCATCATCATGGTTCCGTAGGCGCAAAAAAATCCACACAACAACCCTATCGCTGTTGCGATTAAAATTCTTTTTGTATTCATTTTGTTTGCCTCCCTTCTTTTACTTAGGTAACTCCCAATAAATAGTCTACCCAAAAGCCGGTTTTATAGTAACATCCCACATTGGCAAAGTCTCCGATCTTTCGATCCTATCTTCGTAGATTTTCATCGCTTCTTTTGTCAGCGTTATCCCCTTTTGGTAGACTACATCAAGGAGATGAACGACAGGACGCACGCCGTTCCATGTCATGGTTCCAGCCCATTCGAGAGCTTTCTCAATGGAAGACAGGAGCGTACCGTTCCAATGTTCTTCTAAAATACCCCAGCATCGCTCAATTGGATTATATTTGCTGTGATAGGGGGGATAATAAATCAATCGCAGTATTAACCCCGTTTTGTCCACGAACTCGGTCATCCTTTTGATAAATTGAGTTCTACGGCTATTGATGTGTGGTCCATTGTCAAGATTTATAACCAACTCTTTGATAAGGCTGTGACGCCCTTTATTTTCTTCCCACCATTGTTCCAAACAATCTACAATGAAGTCACTGGTCTCGATTGAAGTGCCGAAGATAATGGACAGGAAATCATTTGCCGGCTCAAAAATACCAGAAGGCACCAGTTGGGCATCAGGTGCAACATCGTGATCTAAAGCCCTCTCAAGTTCCTTTTCTCTGGTCTTCCCATCGCGGGAAAAATCACCGATCTTCACTTTAGTCTTTGTGTCAATAGAGAGCCTCAGCGTTTCCAGGCTCTCATCTGCTTGACTCTTGACTCTGTCAACATTCTCAAAGATAGCATCCGTTTCAGGGATCTTTTTGAGCGGTTTAGTCTTCTGAATTCGCTTCAACAGATAGCCCAATCGGTTTAAAATATTCCCTATCGTGTTTTCACAGGGCAGTTCATCATTTGTATACCCCATTTCATCAATCAAAGCCTGACGGACCGCTTTTGCCGTTATCCTTGTGTATGCAAAGGTAGTCTGAAAATGGGGGTCCGCCTGACTCTTCGGCTCGACAATCGAGCGTATATCCTCAGCGAGTTTTGGTATTTTTGCCTCAGTCTTTTTGTTGCCACGGGCAGAATAATTGTCTATACATTTTATCTCCGTAGCCAACTCGCGTATCCCCTTTTTGACGGTTGTTCTACTCCAACCAAACACCCGCTCTGCTTTGCGGGCATTGCCATCTAATATTTTGATCGTGATCATGGCAATGTATTCTCTCCTCTTCGCACCACTCAATTTCTTTGCAGTTTCATCAAGAATTGCCTTGACGGCTTCAGGTATCCATTCAATTTTCATTTTGATAATCCTCCTCTTAATCGTACCAGTTAGTTACCTGTAGCAGTAGTTAAACTTTAATTAAGTCGGCCAAAATCGTAATGTGTGTGATAACAGTATTTTTGGACTCTCTACTCAAAAAAACAATCTGTATAACGGGTGGCTGTTGTGGGTATATTATTATTTGTGAGTTCCCTTAAATTAAATTTGAGTATATCATGACTTTCGGCGATAACCATTCTTGCGACAGGTTAGACTGGACAACATGTGTACTTGCATGTACCCGACAAAAAGCGAATAACAAAAATTGAAGACGATAAAGAGGGAAGCATACAAAAAATAGTTCGATTTACGGGATTCCACATTTTCTTTTATTTCCTATTATTGCGTAAGTCCATTTTGAAAATGTCTGATTTAACATGTCGCTATAATCAAAATACCCGAAAGCTATGTATATATAAATTTTACTCTAAAAGCGGGGTTCTGAATTTCATACAACGTTTCGCGGATAAAAGAAGTTCGCCGATAGGCGAATTTGGGCGAAGCGTAGCGAAGCCTTTTATCCGCTGTTAGCCGACGTCCTCGGAATATGGTCGTTCTTCTCGTTTCCAGAGTGCCCACAGATCCCGTGCCCCATGAATAAATCCGATAATATATACAACCTCCTCCGTTACTTGATAAATCATACGATAACTTCTCACAAAAAGTTCACGGATATTCGGGTTGTTGAGCTCAGGCACTATGCGCCCTCTCTCCGCTAAGTAGGCCAATGAACGTGCTGCGTCTCGTGCCTCACGGACAAATGCCGCAGCATAATGCGGGGAATCCTTAGCAATATAGTCTGCATTCTCCTCGAGATTATTCCAAGCTGCCTCAGTCCACTTTATCTTACGAGCCATTTGGACATCCTTCGCTCTACCTCTTCCTGACTGAGCACACGGCCTTCCTCAATATCTTTCAGCCCATGCTCAATCTTCTCCTGCACATAGATGTGGTACTGAATGTCCTCAAACGATACATCATCTGGAATTTGATCAAGCATCTTCCGAACCTCTTCTTTTGCTATACTCATATTTACCTCCTGTTAAATGGATGTCGGCTAACTTCGGTATATCCGACATTTATGTCGTATATCCTCCCATTTTGGAATGAATTACGAAACTTACTTCGTATATACCCCCTTTTGGCTGAAACTTCCCAGTCGTTTTTACATCATAACTTTTAGATAGATGAGAATACATAAATAACTTACGTTTAGAATTTAGAATGGCTTTTGGACATTGTTCGCAACCTTGCCCTTCGAGTCATATAACATGGTGTATGCAGTTCGCTGTCCTTATGCCTATCCAACATACTCTTCTGGATTCTCATCAAATGCCTTTTTGCATCCTGGTGCACAGAAGTAATATGTTTCTCCTTTATACTCGGTCTTAATCTTCGCCGTCTTCTCGTCCACTTCCATCTTACATACCGGATCTATCGCCATATTCATCACCTCCTTTTGTTTTTTTACCACTCTTCTTCGCGGGTGGCACATACCTTTTCAACAACAGCGAAAGAGTTACCACCGTTACAGAGCTCATAGCCATAGCGAGCCCTGCAAGTTCTGGTTTAAATGTAATATTAAAAAAAGGATATAATATCCCTGCCGCAACAGGAATCAAAGCGGTATTATATGCAAAAGCCCAGAATATGTTTAGCTTTATCCTCGACATCACCTTCTTACCCAATTGCACTGCGGCAACAGCATCCATAAGATCATCTTTTATAAGTACTATCTCACCGCTCTCTATTGCTATGTCTGTGCCGCTACCTATTGCAATGCCGACATCCGCCTGTGCAAGTGCGGGTGCATCGTTAATGCCATCGCCCACGAAGGCAACTACCGCGCCTCTTTCTTGCAGTTTCTTCACTTCATTCGCTTTATCCTCTGGTAAAACCTCTGCTAACACGTTCTGGATGCCAATCTGCGCTGCAATCGAATGTGCAGTCCTTGCATTGTCGCCTGTTATCATGACTACATTAAACTTCATCTCTTTGAACTCTTCAATCGCATCTTTTGTTCTTTCTTTTAAAGTGTCCGCAATAGCGATTATCCCTCTTAGCTCATCATCAATAGCGATGAGTATCACGGTCTTTCCTTCCTCTTCGAGCTGAACTATCTTTGCCTCAACCTCCAGGTATGAGATATTCCGTTCGTTAAAAAGTATTCTATTCCCGATAAGCACTTCTTTACCCGCTACTTTTGCGGTCACCCCTTTACCGCCGAAGGTATCAAAACCCTCGCTCTCCACCAGTTCAATACCCTGTGCTCTTCGCACGATCGCCTCTGCAAGCGGATGCTGTGAGTTCTTCTCGACACTTGCTACTAACCTTAGCAACTCGCTATCGTCAGTTCCAATACTGATAATATCCGTAACTTCTGGTTTGCCCCTTGTAAGCGTTCCCGTTTTATCGAATACGATCGTGGTAATTTTCTCAGATATTTCAAGTGCTTCGCCATTCTTAATGAGAACGCCGAGTTCCGCGCCACGTCCAACGCCTACCGTTACAGCCGTGGGTGTTGCGAGCCCAAGTGCGCATGGGCATGCGATAACAAGCACAGAAATCAAGGCGGTAAGCGCAAAAATGAGTGTATTGCCTATAATGAAGTACCACGCAACAAAAGAAAGAATAGCAATTGTTAATACCGTTGGAATGAAATAACTCACGGCTTTATCCGCAATCCTCTGAACAGGCGGTCTCGAGCCCTGAGCCTCTTCCACAAGTAATATTATTTGAGACAGTACGGTATCCCGCCCTATTTTCGTTGCTTGGAATCTGATTACGCCGTTCTTGTTCAGCGTTCCACCGATAACATTATCGCCTTTATTTTTAAGTGTGGGAATCGGCTCTCCGGAGATCATTGACTCATCTACGTAGCTCTCTCCACCAACTACTTCACCGTCTACCGGGATTTTATCTCCCGGTTTGACAACCACAATATCATCTATTTGAACGTCCTCTATCGGTATCTTCATCTCACGGTTATCACGAATTACGGTAGCAGTTTTGGGTTGCAAGCGGACTAATTTTTTTATCGCTTCTGATGTTCTTCCTTTTGCTCTTGCCTCCATGTACCGGCCTATGGTGAGAAACGATGCAAGAATAAGCGCAGTATCGTAAAACAGAAATTCTTGTGTAAGTATACCGGAAGTAGCCAGAAGGCTTGATACAAATGCGACTCCTATACCCATAGAATACATCACGTCCATGTTGAGATTCTTATTCTTAAGAGCACGATAGGCAGCACGGAATATCGGATGGCTAACATAAATGAAGGCAGGCGTAGAAACAACCAGCATAAAATATGCCATTGAAAACGGAAATTCGGCGGCCGGAACATGCATAAGGATCATTAACGGGATACCTACTGCAAACCCGACAATAAATCTGTTGCGTTTTTCTCTTAAATCTCTTTCCCTTGCAACCTCTTCTAAATCTTCTGTCTCTTCGCCCGCTACGCCGAGATATTGATAGCCCGCGTCTTCTATGGCGCTTTTCATATCTGCTACTGTGGCCATTTTGGGGTTGTATGTGATATACGCCTTCTCCGCGCTGAGATTTACAGTAACATTGGCGATTCCATTCAATCTATTTAGGGCGTTTTCAATTGTCTTGACACACATCGCGCAGGTCATACCGCCGATTTTCAGCACGACCTTATCATTTATCACTTCATAACCTGCATCGGTTACTGCTTTTTCCAGGTCCGTGAGTTTTGATTTTGCGGAATCGTACTCCACCACAGCAGTCTCGTTTCCAAGGTTCACTTGTGCACTTGCAACACCCTCTTGGCTCAATAATGATTTTTCTATGGTGGTAGCGCACATAGCGCAGGTCATTCCAGAAATCTTTAGTTCCGCCTTCTTGCGTTCTTCAGTCATACATTTACCTCTTAAATGGCTTCAATATCTTTAGATATATCATTTCATATCTTCTCACCTACCAATATTAGTTCGCTTCCCATCCCTGTAATTGATGGCTCCT
>DAOUUS010000073.1 GCA_030668065.1 Candidatus Methanophagales archaeon | reverse complement strand
GTAATAGGAGTAATAGAAGAAAGATGGGACTAAAACCAGGTCGTGCGTACACGAAAGTAACAGGACCTGCTTATGTGCGAAAGGAATACATGGGCGGAGTGCCGGGAAGCAAGATAACTATCTTTGATATGGGCAATTTGAGCAAAGAGTTCCCCATCTCGTTATCTTTGGTCGCGAAAGAAGCTTGTCAAATTAGGCACAACGCATTAGAAGCAGCGCGTATTCTTGCTAATAGATACTTAGGGAAGAATGTAGGGCGTAACAATTTTTATTTGAAGATACGGGTGCATCCACACCATGTGCTGAAAGAGAACAAAATAGCGTCAGGTGCTGGTGCGGATAGGGTTTCAAGCGGTATGCGGCACGCATTTGGAAAACCCATAAGCAGTGCAGCGCGAGTGAAGCCAGGACAGAAGCTAATGAGCGTATCTGTTGAGGGCGATAATTTCGGGGAGGCAAAGGAAGTTTTGAGAAGAGCAGGTTATAAATTCCCCACGCCTTGCCGGGTCGTAATAGACAAAGGCGAGGAATTCGTGGCGGTATAGACGTTTTTACGATGTAAATACCAGCGGTTCTCTCTTAAACTAATCACAAGAGTACGCACCAGCATTAGTATGACCATATATTTTCAGCCTCGGGGGTACCCCTACGGATCTTGAAGGCGCCTTTAAACGTTATACCAACGCGATTTTTAGTGGTTGGTAAAGCTTTTTGCATGTAAAAAGAATGTTTTTTAAAAACGTGCGATTTTGGGTAGTACTTAAGCGAAGTAAAGGGGAAGAAAGCGGGGGTTGCTGAGTTTGGAAAAGGCGCAGGGCTTAGGACCCTGTCTCGTAGGAGTCCGCGTGTTCGAATCACGCCCCCCGCATGGTTTTATTTGAGTACGCGGAACAACAATCGCAGGGTAATAGATGCCACTTTTTAAGTCAAGTGCCTCGTTTATATGCTCTTTTTTATATTACACTTGAGTAATCTGTGTACTGTAGATTCTTCACAAAATGTTGCAACTGGTGATAAATGGAATCGTGGTCGGAAGCATTATAGCACTCGCCGCTATTGGCTTATCCATGACTTATGGCATCCTGAATTTTGCGAACTTTGCACATGGCGATTTCTTGACTTTAGGTGCTTATCTCGCTTTTTTATTCAGCGTGGTGCTTGGAACTAATTTCTTGACTGCATGTGTAGCGGCTGTTGTAATTACGGCATTTGTAGCAGTACTTTGCGATTTGGTAATATGGAAACGAATGCGTACAAAAGGTGCAAGCCCGGTAGCTTTGATTATTATCTCTATTGGGCTGGCTCTGTTTATCCGTAATTTTATTATATTCCTGTGGGGTCCTGCCATCAAACGCTACGACCTACCAGTGAAACGGGGAATGGAACTGGGAAGCGTGGTCATCACGGAGAACCAAATAGCAGTAATTGTAGTAGCACTGGTATGCATGTTCCTGGTCCACTATTTGTTGAAGAAGACCACTATCGGTAAGGCAATGCGAGCATTGTCCGACAATATAGACCTTGCAAAGGTTTCAGGTATTGATGTAGACCGTGTAGTGAGATATACGTGGGCGATTGGAATGGCTCTTGCTGCGGTGGGCGGCATCTTATACGGGCTATTGACGAATATAAACCCAAATATGGGCTGGTCCTGCTTAGCCCTATGTTCTCCGCAGCGATTCTCGGTGGCATTGGTAACCCTTATGGGGCGATGGCCGGGGGGATCATAATTGGTCTGGCGCAGGAGCTTAGCACTGCTATTTTCCCTACGGAATACAAATTGGCTATTAGCTTTGTAATAATGATAGCAGTCCTTTTAGTGAGACCACAAGGTATAATGGGTTCGTGATGGAAATACAAAACCTCGCTTTTCTTACTACCCTTTAGATGGGCAAAAATAGGGGCTATCTCCAAGCATCAAGATTTAAGCTTATATATTTTCGCTATATTGTTGTCAAACACTTTTTCAAAGCCATCCACAATGTCACCATACATCATTTTTATTCCGACTGTGTCGTTCTTCATAATCGTTCTATCTGCTATTTCCTGTGGCGATACTTTACTGGCGATGTAATAATCATCCGGATTTTTCCCTGCTGCCAAAACCATTGCTTTGAATTTGTAAACATCCATAGGATACTGCACGAATACGTAATTAGCGTCATATTCCCGCACTAACTCCGTAGCTTCCTGCTCGCTTTCGGCAACGAAGAAATTAGCCACATCTCGAACCTTCTTTTCTGACTCAAACGGGTACCAGAGTGCATACTTAATCCAACTCCATGAATGCTTATGGATGCTCTCAATAGTATCCTTGATATTCCTGGACGCCCCGGTAATCACAACGTTTCTGTGGCTTAGCGTTCGTATGCTATCGGCATAGTCCCACCATGCCAGAACCGTAGCATCGCCTTCGGTGTTATTAGCCAGCCATTTGTAGCTCTCTACCGCATTTGACTTGTGGGGATACCAGTTAAAAGCACGTAAATTATTTAAATCTATTCTTGTTCCTGCGTTTCTTAGTTTGTATAAAATACGATCAAACAGACGCCGTTCCGCAAAAGCCAGTATGAAGAATAGACACAAGAATATGAAAATCACTAACGGGAAGATATACCAGGGACCACCCCATAAATCAGGGCTATTCTGTGGCATTAGTTCTGGATTAAGGCTCATAGCTTTTCCTCCATTTATATATTAGTTTTGCGTTTATAAAAGCTTTGCGTTCCTGACTGAAGGCTTTGCACACTATATAGATTGTCCCGCGATACTAATCGTGCTTTAAGCCCCAAAATAGGGAATATCCTTTTAGTGCGTTGATACACCAATACTCACGACTTAACTACTTTCAACTGATCCTGGACCCTTGCTCTTGCCTCTTCCAGCGAAAACGAGAAATCATGCACTATTTTACCTTTAATAAACATCGGTTTCAGCAACGGCACCATATCTTCGGGCGGTGCTTCTTTTGCCAATCGCATATCGTCTCTTCCCTCTTCTATCAAACCTTTACTCCTGTACACTTGCTTCTTACCTCCTCGCTTACTGCGCTTCGCGCAGACATATTCACGGTACTTCTTCCGCAATAACGTCGTCAACTGCCTGCCACACCTCGTTCTGCTTGCCTTCACCGAAACAGATATTCAATGCGTGAGGCATCTCGTGCCGGTCGGTTTTATGCCTATCGGTTCCGCACCGACAACGCAACTGACACCGTCCATGCCGCCAAGATATGCGCATCGCTCGATCATTGCCGCTAAATCAGGATGCTGCCGCAGCGTGCCAAAAGAAATCACCCGCAAGTAATTTCATCCGCGCTGCCTTCGTTGCTATCCCCGATTCATGACCGAGGAAACCCAGTAACTGTGTTTCCTATCGTGTGAACTCCAGATAGCAACCTTCAATCTGCATAACCCGCTCATAAGGGAAGTTTATCGTGCCTTCGGGCATTCACGTCTTTACCTTCCAGTAAATGTGCCACGTCTGCCAGACCAGTCAGTACCGACCAGCCGTTTCCGATCGTTGTAACTTCCGCCACGACTTCCGGGTTCACGCCTTTTCGCTTCAGTACCTCGTCTGTCCTAAGAAAGAATATATCCGCGGTCTAACCGTCTAATATGTCCTCATTCGACACAATCGAAAATGTCATCTCTTCCTTTTTCCCTTCCCCTTAAAGTCTTTTTCCTTTTCCGCAAACGCTTTTCTTTCCCTTAAGGTGTTTTTCTTTTCCGCAAACGCTTTTCTTTCCCTTAAGGTGTTTTTCTTTTCCGCAAACGCTTTTCTTTTTTCCAAAAAGAAAAGGGTTTATTGATGAATCTGCACCCCTTTTACCTGTTTCAACCGCCCTATTTCCTCTATCAAATCCCCGGATATGCCCTTATCCGTGATAATCGTGAGTTTGGGATCGTCCACGAGATAGGGATCATCACTAACCGCTTGTCTTATAGAAATACCGCGTTTTGCTATTACAGACGCCACTTCACCCAGGATACCTTTCTCTTTCGCATCCGCCGGATGGATAATAATTACGCTGAACCCCAGCAACGGTGCGACATCGGCAAGAAACGCGATAGCCCGCAGGTTCTCAAATATCTTCTGCAGCTCTGGCACATCCAAAATCCGTTTTACCGTCATCTCCACCACCCGCCGGTCCACACCCACCTCGTTCGCGATCTGCGTGTGCGGTATCGCAATCCCGCCTGATACTACTTTCCCCTCTGGGCTCACTTGAAATCCGCGTTCTAATAAAAGTTCAACTACTTTCTTCTGTGACGGTAAACCACCGAACTTCTCTACTACCTCTTTCCACATCCCGTTCTCCTTATTCTACCACCCCGGAAAGGGGCACTTGCATTGTGTTTGTATTTATTCTGCGCCTTTACCGATACCGCCTCTTTAACAGAATTTCATCTCGCACTTCCTCTATTTTACTTGTCGCATTAGTCACTTGCTCTTTCACTTCTTCTTCCACTGATTGCAAGCTCACCCTCAATGATCGCTCCTTCCGTTTTATGTCCGTTTCTATCCTCTTCAACCGCTCGTTCATGCTCAAAAACAAAACAGCCAGCATACCCACGAATACCACACTCGATACCACGATCACCGGGTCCTTTGGACTATAGTTATACACCAGCGTGTACACCATGACAAAGGCAGCGACAACCATCACAGACGAAAATATTAGATCCCGTGTTTCCATATTACAACATCACCCTCCTGTTTACCTTCTTTGGTTAATACTTTTAGCCTTTGATTCATACGTGTAATATCTAATCATCACCCTATTTAAATGTGATGGATATGCAAAAGACCGTGCTCATCCTTGCGGGTGGTAAGAGCCTCAGATTCCAATACAGCGATAAATGCTTCATCTCTTTGAACAACAAGCCGCTTTTAAAGCATGTCATTGATTGTGTATCCGATGTGGCAGATGAAATAATAGTGGCTGCACGCGATGAGAAGCAAGGTGAACAAATCCGGGATGTGATAGACAACAAAGAAATCAGGTTGGTTTTTGATTCCGTAAAAGGTTTTGGACCGCTTGCTGGTATTCTGTCTGGTTTTGAACAGGCTACTTATTCATATGCGCTCGTTATTGGTTGCGATATGCCGTTTGTAAACGGAAAGGTGGTAGAATTTCTATTTGGTGTGGCAGCCACGGGATACGATGCTGTGGTGCCGAGGTGGGATAACGGGATGGTGGAGCCTTTGCATGCGGTTTATCGAAGAGAGCCGATGCTAGAGGCGATAAGGGATGCGGAAAAAACGGGTGACAAAAAGATTTTTGTGAGTTTATCGTACCTTAAAAAAGTTGAGTTCCTTTCCGTAAACCAGCTAAAGGTGATAGATCCAAACTTAAAAACGTTTATGAATATAAATACGCCGGATGAGTTGAAAAGGAGCCAAATCTAAGAGCCACAAAAGTATCTCTGAGCTTTACCGCATTAACTGCGAGAAATAAACCCAAAACGGCGTTCTCTTTCTTTTTTTTATCTTCACCTTTCCTTCTTTTATAGCACGCAATATCGCATCCACCTGCGTCTTTTGTGTTGCCTCGGTTTCAACAGCCACAGTTGCAAGACCCACGCATTCAGCAGAATGCGCATCGCTTCCCGCAACGGCAGTGATATTATTACGCGCCGCCGTTTGCCTCGCCATTTTGTTTGCAACGCCCGTGAAATATCGTGAATTGAAAGTTTCTATTGCGTCTATGCCCGGCTGCAAGCAGACGTTACCGATGCTGTGACGAAACGGATGAAACGGATGTGGCGCAATAATCACTACTGTGCTGGACTTCGCTTCTTTTTTCGCTATTCTTATCGTTTCCTCTACGGATAAACCCTTCGCAATACCGTTTTCCAGCCCGAGGACAAGTAAATGACCCTTCGCAGTCGTTACTTCTATTCCCGGGATAATTATCAAATCCAGATTGTGCTTGGCCCCGTATTCTTGTGCCGCATGAGAACCTTCCATCGTGTCGTGGTCGCATATTGCGATGCCGTCAAGCTGCTGCGCTATCGCGTTTTCTAGTAGCTTTGCCACGGAATCTCGACCATCATGCGAGTAGTTCGTATGCACGTGCAGGTCAAGGGTTAAGGTTAATGTTGATGGCATCGTTTGTCGTAAATACAGTAGGTGTTTAGCGTATTTAGTACCACCGGATTACCCCTATGTTCCTGTTCCTTCACGGGCTCCGAGGTAAACAAGCATTCCCACTCTACTTGACAATCGCACGCAATACCGAAATCACCGTGTCTAGCTCATCTTTGCTTATAACCAACGGCGGAACAAGCCTTATCACATTATCCGAGGTACAATTAATCAAAACTCCGCGTTCACGTGCCGCATCCACCATTTCAGCACATGGTTTCGTCAGTTCTATCGCAATCATCAGCCCTTTACCTCTTATCTCCTTCACCACAGGATTTGAAACCAGCCCTTCCGCACGAGCTTTATCCATGAAATACGCACCAAGCTCTCGTGACCGTTCCACCAGCTTCTCCGTCTCTATCACTTTTATAGACGCCAATGCTGCGGTGCATGCTAGCGGACTGCCACCAAAAGTGGATGCGTGCTCACCAGCTTCAAATTCTAGCCCCTTTCTGGCAAGCATTGCACCAATAGGAAACCCGGCACCCAACGCCTTCGCTAATGTCATTATATCCGGCTCTACACCGTCATGCTCCTTGCCAAACCATCTACCTGTGCGCCCGAAACCCGTCTGTATCTCATCTAAAATCAGCAACACGCCTTTTTCGGTGCATATCTCTCTTACTTCACGTAAATAACCTTCTGAGGGGATTATAACGCCCGTCTCACCTTGAATGGGCTCTAATATGACCGCAGCAGTATCTTCGTCTATCGCATTTCTTATTGCCGAAGCATCGTTGTAACGTACAAATTTCACGCTGTTCCGCATTAACGGCTCAAATGCAGTTCTGAATTTAGTTCCAAATGTTACACTCAACGAGCTGATAGTTCTACCGTGAAAACTACCTTCCGCTGCTATAAAACCGGCTTTACCGGTCATTTTTGTTGCCAGCTTCAACGCGGCTTCTACACTTTCTGCACCGGAATTACAGAAAAAAGCCTTGTGCATACCACTCAGCCCTGATAGCTTCTCCGCGAGTTTTACCTGCGGCTCGGTATAATACAAATTCGAGACGTGCATAAGCTTACTTGATTGCTCTTTTAGCGCATTTACCACCACAGGATGGCTATATCCCACAGCATTCACTGCAATGCCCGCAACGCAATCCAAGTATTCCTTTCCTGCAAAATCCGTTAGTATTGCCCCTTTTCCTGATCTCAGTACTATTCGTGGTCGCTTGTACGTTTGCATTATGTATCTCTTCTCTTTCTCGAATATCTCTTCTTGTGACGAAAACATCTTTTGTATCACCTATTTTATCTTATTCAATAACTCCTTTGGATTCACGCTCATCACCGTCTTCACTTTGTCGTGCTCTAACCCGGCACCCGCAAGGATTCGCG
>DAOUUS010000172.1 GCA_030668065.1 Candidatus Methanophagales archaeon | reverse complement strand
GATTCATCATAGATTTAATGAAGAAATTTGAATTGTGTTATGAGATAGATAACGAGACCGTACTTTTACCCGACCTGTTAGAAGTTCAGGAGCCCGGATTTGGGTTTGACTATGCGGGAGCCCTGAAATTTGTCATTGATTATGAGTTCTTGCCTAAATCAGTTATGCCACGATTTATTGTGAAAATGCACCGAGATATAAAGAACGAATTGCGCTGGAGGACTGGAGTGGTACTGGAGGATAAAGCGTTTCGGTCTACTGCTGTGATAAAAGCTGATGAACAAGCGGAGAAAATATACATTTATGTTGACGAAGAGCAAAAACGGGATTATTTCGCTGTTATCTTATTTGCCTTCCGGGAAATAAACAGAAGTTTTGAAAAATTGAAAGCCATAGAAAAAGTTCCTTTGCCGGATGAACCAAAAATCACAGTGAGTTATGAGCATTTAATCAGATTAGAGAAAAGGGGCATTGAGGCGTTTATTCCTGACGGTTCAGAAAACGAATATAAAGTAAGAGACCTGTTGGGAACAATTTACGTTGAAAATAAGACTGAAGAAGAAATTCTACAATTTTTAAGAGCGCTTAAAGACAAATCGGATACGGAAGAAACGTTGCGACAAAAGGCGAATAAAGTCATTATGTTAAAGCCAAGCTTTATGGGATTCGGGGTTGATCTGAACAACTTAATTAAGGTAGTATTTGATAAAGAAAAGCGTAAATAAAAAAATCGTGTGTTTTCTAACCGTAACTTCGTCAAATCATAGGGTACATACATCGGGACTCTACACTACATTAAGCCCCTTCTTTTTCTTTTCGTTTAGTCCGTGATGTGACATCTAGAAACCACTGTAAAATCGCATCAAATTACCACATGACCACGCTTATGGCACCCCAAACACAAACTCACCTTATCCTCTCATTGCCAATTCCCTTTAAGCGTTGTGTAAATCATGTGCAATCTCGTACTCCCCAACCCAGATCACAAATATTCCACTTCACCACTCGAATAGATCCTTGCACTTGCTTTACGCGCAGCCCAGCACTGGAAATTAACCGCTACGGGCAGACTCGTTATATGAGTACTCGCGGTTTCTACGTGCACATCAAGCGCAGTAGTTCTACCGCCCAAGCCCATGGGCCCTATACCCGTGCGGTTCACTGCTTCAAGCAACTCCGCCTCCATTCGCGCTATCCGCGCATCTTCGTGTCTCACACCTACGGGTCGCAGCAACGCAACTTTTGCGAGATTCATCACCATATCGGAAGAGCCGCCTATACCCACACCGATGATTGTAGGTGGGCAAGGTTTACCGGCTGCGTTTAGCACAGCATCAAGCACAAACTGCTTTATCGCTTTCTCCGCATCCTGCCTGGGCGGTAACATAGTAAACGCACTGACGTTCTCCGAACCGCCACCTTTTGGAAACGCTAAAATCTCC
Source organism: Candidatus Methanophagales archaeon (assembly GCA_030668065.1). Classification (GTDB taxonomy): domain Archaea; phylum Halobacteriota; class Syntropharchaeia; order Alkanophagales; family Methanospirareceae; genus QENJ01. Next base: position 2,810 of record DAOUUS010000172.1, on the reverse strand, counting down.
AGTCCATCAATATCCGCGACTTTATAATTCACATGCGGCATTCTATACCCGATATTCGCATCTTCGCCCGTACCACCTCTTCTTGTTAGAGCATCCACCACGTTTGGACGTAGAGGGATCATCTCCGTGGCTTCCTTCACTCCCGCGCTTATACCGCGTTCAATATCGCTAAGGTTCGCGATGCCATTCCCAAGCGTAACGAAAAAAAGCGGACTGCCCGTGTCCTGACATAAAGGTCGTTGCAGCGCCTCCGCGAGCTTTACGTTCTCAAGCATCGCCCCTATCTGCGATTTCGCGATTTCCGTATCTTCGCGCTCGTATGCGCGAGCCAGCGCTTCTTTTATATCGGCTGGCAGCGTAGTCTCGGCTCGTATCAAAATCGTTAGCGTTACGTCCGTTATCAATTCTTTTGTGATCATCCACTCACGGACTAAGCCACCCGGCATAAAGCATAATTATCAAATACAAAGCGAAGAAAAGAAGCACAAACAGCACGCCGGCTCCTATGCCTAATCTTGTCTCTCTACGTGGGTTCTGACTGAACTTGACTAGGTAATCCGCAAGCCTCTGCACCTGCTTCTCCATCGCAACCGCGAAATGCACTAATGGCCCTTCACATGCACTGACAAAACCCCGACCTACCTTTCTGTACAGAGTATCTACATCATACGTTATCTTCTCATGCGGTGCAAAGAAGCCGATCATAAAGAATAGGAATACCGTCATCAGCACTATCTGTAAGACACTAAACGTGTGCCCGGGTGCGAATGCGTGGTAATGTGCGGTCACCTCGACATAAGGCAATATATTATAAAGCAATTGTGGATGTACTCCTATAGCAATACACATGAGCGCGGTAGCGCACATTGGAATTAGCATGAATACCGGCGCCTCCTTCGCTTTTATCTCGTCATTCTTACTGAAAAACGCAAAATATGTGAGCTTTATAAAAGATATAAGTGTTCCCACAGATCCTAACGTCAAAATGAGTACAAGGAGATGCAGCTCTTCCATTTCCGCTGCGTGGATTACCATGCCCTTACTTATATAGCCATTAAAACCTATAATACCCGATATAGAAAGAGCTGCGATTACGCATGTGATCATAGTAATCGGCATCTTCTTCGCAAGCCCGCCCATATCTGTGAGGTTGTTATACCCTGTCCGGTATATCACCGCACCCATACACATGAACAGCGTTGATTTGAACAACAGATTGTTGAAAAGATGAGCAAAAGCACCGTCTATCGCCAGTTCTTGCGCTTCGGTCGCCATAATTCCAAGCCCTATCGCGCCCATTCCTACCCCCGCCACCATATACCCCAACTGGGATACGATATGGTAAGAGAGCAGTTTCCTTACATCGTTCTGTAATATCGCAAATATAACTCCGTAAATACACATCGCACCGCCGATATAAGCAACAAAAAGGAACTCCTGACCATGAAACGGAAGTTCAGCACCTGAAAAAGTCCTCGCAAGTACATACACCCCCGTCTTTGTCGTGAATATAGACAAAAATATAGTCCCCGCTATTGTCGCCTTCGGATATGAATCCGGCAGCCAGGTATGTAGCAGTATAAACGCGGTGTTCACTCCGATCCCTAATAGTAAAAGCCAGTATCCTATACCATACTCCACGGGCCCTATCAATGTAGAACCAGTGCTCATATAATGAAAGATTATTCCTCCAAGTAGGGCACAACCACCGAATAGGTGAAATAGGATATATCGCATCCCCGCATCTCTCGCCCTCCTCGAACCCTCATACCAGATCAAACCAAGGGAAGTGAAAGCCATTATCTCCCAGAAAATGTAGAGCGTGAAGAAATCACCGGCAAATACCGCACCCATCGCACTTCCAAGATACAACAATGCGCATATATGATGTCCGGTATCTTTTACGGTGGCTAAAGAATATATTATCGCACAACCACCAGCTATGGCGAATATGTAGCCCATTAAAAGGCTTAATCGGTCAACTTCCAGGAAAATTAGGTTAGAAAATACCCAACTTGTCTGCGGTGCCCCCATCACTGCGACGCTTATCAACCCAAGCGCAGCTATAATGATGAGATACGCCTGCCTTACCTTACCTTTTCCGAATAGCGGAAGTAACACAGCGCCAAGAATGTAGATAAAACCCGGTGGGATGTTCGGGACGCTACTTAAATCAATCATCTTGTTTTCCCTCCCGCTGTATCAAGGTCATCATCTTCGCAAGTAGCATGAAGAGTGCAACTCCTCCTGCACCGTACAAAAAGCCTGCAAAAGTCTCGGAATGACCTACCAATAAAGATCCCGCTGATAAAACAATCACAATAAAAGCCACTAGCAACAACAGTCCTTTCCACGTTTTCTTTTCCATCGCTCTTCCGCGTATATACTCCCCTTGATAAATTCAATATAAAGGACTATATAAAATCTTACCTTTTTTAAAAAATCTGGTATAAGGGCATATCGCATTCGCCAGGGTATGAAGATTAATATAAAAAAACAACGGGCTTTCCCTGTAGCCCGCCCGGTCTAACAAGGCAAGACACAGGGGAAGCCCGTTTTGACTTTCGTTTCTGGTGCTAGATCCATACAACTCCGTGCGTCAGATAAATAACCAGGTAGAGTATGAACAGCAAGAGTGCCAGCAGCACCCCGGTTCCTATCGCTACCCTTTGCACGGGCTCATCCACATGCATCTGCTTGAGCTTCGCCAAATCCTGCTCGTACTGAATATAACCAGGATTTAACGTTCTCATCTCTGCTGAGCCTGCCTTAGCCACCATTGCTTTTGCCGCCAGTATTTTCGATGCTGT
>DAOUUS010000214.1 GCA_030668065.1 Candidatus Methanophagales archaeon | reverse complement strand
GGGTAACCTGAAGGTGGAGGATGTAGTAAACTCGATGATGGTTGCAGACCCGCTGACGCTTATGGATTGCTGTCCGTTTTCTGATGGTGCCGCTGCGCTTGTGCTGTGCCCTGCGGAGGATGCGAAGAAATATACGGATGATCCTGTTTACGTATTGGGTACCGGGCAGGGTTCAGGTAGTGCATTATCAAAGATGGAAGACTTAACAAAGCCGGTTTCAAGGATACAGTCTGCAAAAGTAGCCTTTAAACGCGCCCGGCTTGAACCCAACGATATAGACATGTTAGAACTGCATGATTGCTTTACAATTGCCGAATTAATCGCGCTTGAGTGCTTAGGTTTCTTTGAGTGGGGCGAAGCAGCGGAAGCAACGGCTCAGGGCGAGACGGACTTAGGCGGTAAAATACCCACGAATATGTCCGGAGGGCTGATTGGTAAAGGACATCCGATAGGTGCAACCGGTGCATCTCAGGTGTACTGGATGGTTAAACAGATGCGTGGCGAAGCGGCAAAAGGTAATCAAATTGATCCGGTTCCGGAGTACGGGATGACTGATACGCTTGGTGGCGATTTCGGTACGCTGTGCCACCTTATACTTGGAAGGACGAAGAAATAGGGGATAGCCAAGAGGGAATGGGATATAAGTGGGGAAAGTGATAAATTCGTATCATGATCTGGAAGTATGGAAGAAGGCAATGGAGTTGGTAACAGGCTTTTACGAAGTCACACGAACGTTCGCTAAGGAAGAACTTTATGGTCTGACAAGTCAACTGAGACGGGCATCCGTGTCCGTGCCAGCGAATATCGCTGAAGGATGGGGTCGAGTAAATAAGATGATAAATGCTTTAATAAAGAGCTTAAAACATATATAATCCCTATTGCCTAATGGCTCTTCGCTATTGGCTAATAAAAAAGGTGATAAAAAAAATGGTAGGAAAAGAGCAGGAAGAGATAGAGAAAGAGTTATCAAAAGAGTATGTAGTTTTGACCTATGCCGATTATGAGGACGGCTTGAAGGACGGTAAATTATTGGGACTGAAATGTGCTGCATGTGGTGGTATAACCTGCCATCCAATGCCCGTTTGCCAGTGGTGCAGTGACAGACACCTGGAAAAGGTGGAGTTGAGTGGCGATGGCGAAGTGACAACGTTTACTGTTATTCGCGTGGCATCCGAGGGTTTTGAGGATGACGTCCCGTATATACCCTGTTTGGTGAAGACAAAAGAAGGCCCTTGCGTTATCGGAAGACTGGATATGGAGGTTGAAAGAGCCACACAAGAAATAATAGGTACGCAGGTGAAACTGGACGGTATATCCACTTATAACGGTGATAAATTCTTCAGTGGTGAGCACGTGTGCCCTGTTTTTAAGATTGTGGGATAAATGCGGTGGAGAAGCCATGAACAAAAAGAAAGTTTGTGTTGTTGGAATGGGAGTGATGGGTACAGGAATAGTGCAGGTCTGCGTCCAGGCGGGCTATGATACCTCGGTTGTGACAAAGGACGATGGATCTTTAGAACGAGGACTGGGAATAATAAGAAAGGACATTTCGAGACTTGCAAAGAAAGGTCGAATAACGCAAGAGGATGCGGATAAGATTCTGGATGCTGTAAGTGGAAATGGGACCTCAAACCTGGAAGAGGGGGCTAAGGATGCTGATATTGTTATAGAAGCAGTGTACGAGGACATGGACGTGAAGCGAGAGGTATTCAAAGAACTGGATAGAATATGTCCCGAGCATACTATCTTTGGGAGCAACACTTCTACATTCCCTATTACTACGTTAGGTGCTGTGACAGAGCGGCCCGAAAAGGTTATTGGGATGCACTTCATGAATCCCGTGCCGCTAATGCCGGGTGTAGAGGTGATAAAGTCGTTATTGACGTCTGAAGATACGGTAAAGGCTGCGCAGGAATTCTTGAAGTCGTTGGGTAAGGAGACAGTAGTCGTTAATGATTATCCCGGATTTGTCACGAGCCGGATGATGTGTCTCGTATTGAATGAGGCGGTGAAGATGCTTGAAGGAGGGCTTGCAACCGTAGAGGATATAGATAAAGTGCTAAAGCTATCTTTTAACTGGCCCCAGGGACCGTTCCAGCTTTTAGACTTGATCGGGATAGACATTGTGGTGGCGGTGCTCAATACGATCTACAATGAGACTGGGTGGGAGAGGTTCAAACCCGCTGTTCGTATGACGCAGATGGTAGAAGCTGGATGGACGGGCAGAAAAGTAGGTAAAGGGTTTTATGATTATCCGTGATGTATTGTGGATTCAATCTCAAAAGGTGAAGCCATGTTCGATATAAGTCTCGATTAGTTTTCTTGCTACATCTCGTGCTAACCGGCTCTGCTAGCGGCCGCCCCTGCGCAATGTGTCCTTGAAGTGTATCACTCGTTGCAAGATAGTCGCATTCTTCCAATTACTCGGGGTTTATGGATATGAGACTTTCGGACTCAAATATCACACAATTAGTTTTCGAATAGCCGTTATATGTAGTTCTAAAAGACGTTTTATTAATATATTTTACCCCTCCATTTCCAAAAGCTCCAACCTTCCCACACCCGAATGAATTCGGGTGCATCCACGGGATGGTGGTTGGGCGGTGGGATGAGCGTTAGCGGATGTGGGGTGGATGATGTGTATGTAGCGTGGAGTTTTGTTATCATTTTCGACGTTTACGACGTTGTGACCTAAGAACGAATGTGCCATATGCCGAAGAGCGGAGCGACGAAGCGTATATTGTTTATACTGTCGATATGAAAAAGCGGTTTCAGAACAGTGGCTGCCGTCACGGGTTTTGAGAGTTTTTCGTACCAAGCCCGAAGCCATAGACGGCTGAGGGGTTTATCCATTCGTCACAGATATCATTTCTAACAGATCATTGTTAAAATCACACCAATCTTGGTTTAGATTTATTGACATTACTTTAATTCTATGATTTTCACAGCTATAACCCAAATTTAACAAACCCAAAAAGGGTTTCTCTTGCTCGTGCTTTGTTTTCAATATAAACACTTAAAACAACTTATAAGCCATTTTTTACACTTAATTAGATTATTTAGTATATTAGATTGAATAAAAAAGAACCTTTTTTGTTTTAAGCTATTAAAACGTAATCGTCATGTAGTGAGAAGAGCATTTTGCATTGGAATCGCGCCTAAAAAAGTCCTGTTATTGACAGGAGACTATACAATCATCGATAATAATTCAGATCCTTCTTCTATGCTCTCTTTCATCACTTTTCCGTTTAGTTCAACGAGTTTCACATATTCAAGCTTTTTCAGCAGTTTATTAACCGAGAGAGGAATCGCGTTCTCCTTTAAAAGGATTGCCAATGTGCTCCTGAGCATCAGTGCAAGCACGCAGAGAAAAATCTCGCTTTCAATCCTGTGTTTCTTCCAATGGCGGAGG
>DAOUUS010000284.1 GCA_030668065.1 Candidatus Methanophagales archaeon | reverse complement strand
TTTCTTTTCCGTAAACGTTTTTCTTTTTCTAAAAGAAAAGGGTTTATTACGGAGCCGTTCTACGCAGAACCGCTTTTATCCGCGCTTTCAATTCAGCCAGGTCAAACGGTTTTGTGACGTAGTCATCAGCACCAATTTCTATGCCTTCGACCTTATCAGAAGTCTCGCCCTTTGCGGTAAGCATAATTATTGGTATGTAACTCGTGGCTTCTGCCTGTTTCAGACGCTGACAGACCTCGAATCCATTTAGCAGGGGTAGCATCAAATCGAGAAGCACGAGGTCTGGAATCTCGGTTCTTACCTTCTCCAGCGCATCAAGACCGTCCTGAGCCTCAATGATATTGTAACCCTCCATTTCCAATGCCCTTTTCAGCGGTAACAACGTATCCGGTTCGTCATCTACAATCAGAATCTTGGTTCTGGCACCGGATAGTCTTCTAATCATTTCCGCTACTTCGGTCTCGGTAATACCCAATCGCTCAGCTATCTCGCTATACGATAGTGTAGCCTCTTTTTGTAGCAGTTCAACTATTTTATTGTCAATTGTGCCTACATTCATCTTTCTCTTCACTGTCCCCCTCTATTAGTATTCTTATTTCCCTTCGGTTAGTTATTATAACCCTCGTTTTTAAATCTTATTAGTTTCTTAATACGAGTTGTAACTACATATTTGTTTTCATTCATGCCTCAACGCCTCTATCGGTTTCAACTTAGAAGCACGCCAGGCAGGATAAAGCCCGCTTAACACGCTAGTGCCAACGCCAATATGATATTTTTATCGTAATCCTTGAAATCAATTTTTACACAAAAATCATACATTCTATAAACAACTTGAAAGTAACAATACACAAGCACCATGACAGAACTACAAATACCTTACGGCTCACAACTATTAGACATAGATATTGAGGGTAAACTCTTAGACCTTGAGAGCAAAGATAGACTTACCACCCCAAAACATGACGTATTAAGACTCGCACTTAAAAACCCTATCGACACAAAAAAGCTGAGCGAAATAGTAAACACAAAAAACGCAGCAAAAATAGTAGTAGTTATTGATGACCATACACGAAACGCACCGACAGAGGCAATGCTTGATGCCCTGACAGAAGACTTAAACGATGACTGTAACATAACACTGCTCGTAGCTTGTGGCACACACTCGCAACCAACAGAAGAAGATTTAAAGCGGATGCTCGGTAAACACCTCGCGCGGTTTGATATAAATATAAAGATACACGATTGCGATGCGAAAGATTTGGTATATGTAGGCACGACAACCCGAGGAACGCCCGTGAGTCTAAACAAGAACTACATAGAGGCAGACATAAAAATCTTGACTGGTGACATAACGCTGCATTACTACGCGGGGTTCGGTGGCGGAAGGAAGAGCATACTACCGGGCATATCGTCACGAGAGGCGATACAAAAAAATCATGCACTTCTGGTGGACAACCAGGCGAGAACCGCAAACATAGATAACAATCCCGTGCATCTTGACATGTCCGAAGCAGCATCCTTCGCACCACCTGATATTGTACTGAATGCAGTCACCGATGCCACGGGAACTCTGGTGGATGCTTATGCCGGGGAGATGAACGCCGTATTTCTTAATGGCGCGGCAGTCGCAAGGGATATGTTCCGCGTTGAAACTAACGATCTGTTTGATGTATTACTGGTAAGCGCAGGTGGTTTTCCCAAGGATAGAAACTTGTATCAAGCATTAAAAGCAGTCGAGAATTGCTATCGTGTTTTGGTCCCGGGCGGTAAGTTCATTCTCGTTGCGGAATGCCGGGACGGTATAGGTGATACGTATTTCGAGGAATGGATGAACAAATATACAAGCTATGAAGCCGCGGAAGAGGCAATAAAAACGAATTTCGTGCTCGGGGGGCATAAAGCCTACTACATGCGGAAAACGCTGGAACGAGTCCGGTTGTCCATAGTCTCAGAACTTGATAGTAACACGTTAACGAGCTGGGGGCTAAACGCTTATAAGTCAGTTCCCGAAGCGTTAAACGCGGAGATAGGTCTTAACGTAATGAATAATAATAATGCTGATATAGCGGATACAAAAGCTAAAATTAAAATAGGTATATTAAGAAATGGCTTAGATACTTTATTAGTTCAAAGCTAAATAGTATAAGGAGAAGTGATAGGTGAATAGCAATGACAAATCTTGCAAAACAAAAGGAACTAGCAGCACATGTATTGAAAGTCGGAAAGGGTCGGGTTTGGATAGATCCGGAAGCTACTGAGGATGTTATGGGTGCTCTAACAAGAGCGAATATCCGCGAGTTGATAGACAAAGGGATAATAAAAAAGAAGAATGAGATAGGTGTAAGTAGGGGGCGGGCAAGAGTGCT
>DAOUUS010000175.1 GCA_030668065.1 Candidatus Methanophagales archaeon | reverse complement strand
ATCTCAGCAAATGCACCCAACCTCGTAAAAGCATAGAAAGTCTCGAGTTCACAGTTTGTGCCTTCTATCCTCAGAATGCCTATCTTTGATGTCATCATGTATTTCTAAGACGCTAATATCTTAAGCTTTTTGTATATCTGGCTTTGAAGTAGGACTGTTAATCCCATCCTGCTACTTCGGTACGCAGCGTGTAGCCTATTATTGTTTAGACATGCTCTTTGAAAAGCTATCATTTATAATAGTGTATATATCATATTTTACTATAAAATTGATGTAACTACTCGCATTAAATGGCAATGGAGGGTATGCCATGTCAGATCTGGCAGAAGAAGAAGGGAAAAAAGGTTTACAGCTTGCAAGAGAAGCAATAGAGCAATATCTAAGTGATAGTATGAAGATGAAACCAAAAAAAGGTTTACCTGTGAGTTTCGAAGAAGAACGGGGCGTTTTCGTCACGTTGAATAAATACGGAACTCTTCGTGGCTGTATCGGCTATCCGTACCCGGTATTCAAGCTTAAAGAAGCGATCATAGATGCTGCGATTTCTGCTGCCGTAAACGACCCGCGGTTTCCGGCTGTGACCGAAGAGGAGTTAACAGATATAACCATAGAGCTTACGGTACTTACCGTGCCACAAGTATTGAAAGAGCAGCCAAAAGAGTTGCCTGAGCATATTGAAATAGGCAAACATGGGTTGATAGTGAAAAAAGGTTTATATCAAGGGCTTTTGCTGCCTCAGGTTGCAACGGAACACAACTGGTCGTCGGAAGAGTTTTTATGCGAATCCTGCTGGAAAGCGGGATTGCCGCAGGATGCCTGGCTGGATGAAGATACTGAGGTGAGCATATTCGAGGGGCAGATATTTAAAGAGGAGGAAAAACGATGATAAAGATAGATAGATTCCGGTGTGCCTATTGCGGTGCGTGTGCGACTGTATGTCCTACGGAGGCAATAAGTTTGATGGGTGTATGGATAGACCTGAAAGAAGAAGAGTGTAACAACTGTAAAGCCTGTGTGAACATCTGTCCGATAGGTGCGTTAGAGATGATTCAGTAGTATACGTCACGTCTGGGCTTTTGCGGGTGGATTAAATCTTCAGTTCATACACTATTGCGTCTTCGCCATCAGCATAATAGCCTTTTATTGTGTACAAGCGTTTGTAGCCATGTGTTTCGTAAAATGTTATTGCACCCGTATTGCTTATCCTGACCTCAAGCGTAACTCTATCGTAGCCACCGGCGAGGAAATTCGCAGCCTCTGCTTTTAACAACTGTCTGCCCACGTCATTCCTTCGGCATTCGTTATCCACGGCGATTCCTGAGATATGCCCATGACCATTCCGCACGGCTCCTGCCACGAAACCAATAATGTTGCTGCTCGCACCTCCAGTATTGTTGCCCATATCTGTAGGTGTAGCAACGAGGAAATATTTCTTGAAATAGCGATATAAAGTGACAATATCGGTAGCGGTATTTGCCGTTTTTATATTCCGCTTCCACATACTCACAATATCCCGCAACTCAGAATCTGCCGCTTTCCGTATCTCTATCCCCCGCGCAGTCATAACTAATTACCACATCTACGCAATAAATTAGTTCTGCAAATAAAAAATTCGGTTTCTGTATTTGTGATTCCACGGTACATTTATGTGCTTTCATACAATTAGCCTGTTCCTAATGAGGGTGTACGGTTCAATAAACTACCGGGAAGCGTTTTCGTTCAAAGACTTCTTCTTTATATACACAGTTCTTCTTTTCGCGTTATTAAGAAGTTATTCCGCCGGATAGTGGAATAGGCGCCATTAAGCCATTATTTGTTTTATTGAACCTTTTACACCCAATATCTTCAAACAGACCCTCACAACCATTTTCGAGTGGGTGCAGCCATTTTTGATGGTATTTTCTAAATAAATAAGCAGATACTGTGCCTAAAATGGTTTTTGTGCTCATGTCAACGAGATACAATCGTAAAGTAAGATGATGGAACAGATTAACATTGTTCGAGGCAATTTTCAGGGTGAATGGAACTATACCCTCACCCCAAGAGATGTGTCAGATTGTTCATGTTCTTTTTTTACAGGCACTAAATGCACAAAAACATAAAGAATCCAGGAATACCGTATTTGTACATTGATTGCGATTTGGAACTTCGGATTTATATCTTCCGTATACAATACATTGAGTAGTATGGACCGCGATGGGATAGAGGTGCACAAAGCGAAGCACAAAAACGAGCGGGAAGAGCTCGACAAGAAGATGGCCGCGCTTGAAAAGAATGTGGAAGCGCTTGTGATTGAGGAGAAGCAGTTGAAGGCTGCTATGGAACGTGAACGAGACGCCGAGGAGGATGCCAAATTCCAGAGATTGGAAGAACGAGCTTTAGCAAGGCTAATAAATAAACAGGTCGAGCTCAAGAAGCGGTTGGGCGAGCTTAAGAAGGAACAGCGTGCGTTGAATCAGAAGGAAAAGCAGTTCAAAGCGTTGATAGAACACGAAAAGTATCCGGAATGGCTTGAACTGAAGAATAAACGAGATAATGCGATTACCGAAGTGAATAGACTGGAAGCAGAAATGAAAAAACTCATCTAAATGCTGTAATCACGAGGGCTACAACTTCAATCTATCGTTAGTTATGCACTGCCCCTCTAGGGTTGCTAATCTATGTCCCTGTTTTGAGTGACATTTTGACTTTCGTGCTAACCCACCATTTCTCGCCTGTAATACTCCGTTAAAGTTCTCGTTTTTTTTGTCTCAAACAGCATTACCGTCTGACTTTCAGCGTTATAATAAAAAAATAACGTTTTGTAATCGGCTGTAACTTCTTCCTACCGCTTCTTGCTATCCTACTATACTTCTTCCTCGCGTCCTAACATCTCCCTCATCCTATCGCGCTTCAAAATCGCCGCTTCAACCGCCTGATCCACCTTCCGTTTCATTGCATCAAAATCCGCTTTCGTGCTTTCTCCCACTGCCTTCTTAACAGGCGTATACGCAGACTCACGGAACTTAGGCACAAACTCTTTCCTTTCTCCATCTATCAGAATTTCCGCACCTTTACCCGCTTCAACCTTACCAACCACTGCTATACCCACATTCGCAGCCTTTACAACCGTTTTCACCTCTTCCACCGCTTCTTCCGGACAAATAACCAGTAACGCATCCAGTGACACACCCAAATAATCTATTCCCTGCCGCTCCAGCAAACTAAGCACTTTTTCATTCACCAAACTTCTTATCTTATCCTCAAAAAACACGAGCTTCACCGCAGCCACTTTTGCTATCTCGTTTGCATCACCACGCACTCCGCCGTTCGTGACATCGGTCATGACATGCACCTTTCTCACCATATCTGCTTGGATAAGTGCATCACAAGCACGCAGAAAAGTTATGTTCAGCGTTTCTTTCACCACCTCGTATTCGCCGTAATACAATGCGGCTGTTGTGATCGTGCCTCCGCCTGCACCTTCGCTCATCAAAATCACATCGCCTGCTTTTGCACCTTCTCGTGACACAATATCTTCTGCCACGCCAACGGCACCCACGCAGCCGGTCATCCGTTCGCCAATTACCACGTCACCGCCTATTCGCAGGGTTGAACCCGTCACAAGCGGCACACCCGTAGCGTCCGATACCGCTGAGATACCGGCAATGTGATCGAATATCTTACCCACGTCACCATCATCTGCTACATGAATGTCGGATAACAACGCAACGGGCACGGCACCCAGGACATACACGTCTCGGAGTGCGGCACGAGCCACGTGAAACCCGGCAAGAAACGGGAAATCGCTCAGTCGCGAGTGCATCCCGTCCACCGTCACAACCACGAATTTGTTCTTATCCTTATTCGTAGCAGGCAAACGTACCACGCCCGAGTCACTCAGGCTTGATGAATCAACCACAGCACCTGTGGCACCTATCAGCTCGCCTATCTTTTCATGCACATAAAAATCGCCGGAGCCGCGTGATCCAACGCCCATTTCGCCCATTCTCACACCGGATAAGATTTCCGTGGCGAACTCGTCTTTTAAATCAAGTGTTCGTTTAGCTTCTTCCAATACGGCTTTTGCAAGCTTGTCCGCGGTTTCTTTTGTTGAGTTCGCTATTATACTGGTGCGTTTTATCTCTTCTATGCGAGTACTCATCTCTGCGATTATTTTAGCGTCTGTGTCGCCTGCTCTTAGTTTCCGTTTCGCAAATCCTTCGAGGTCCATTTTCCTTTCGCTCTTCTATTAGTTTCAAGT
>DAOUUS010000247.1 GCA_030668065.1 Candidatus Methanophagales archaeon | reverse complement strand
CTCGTGGTTCTGACCAAGTCTGATACCTCATACCCGTCTGCACACGAAGAGTTGAAGAAAAGCATCAAAAAGATTACATCAGACACGGTTCTTGAGAACTGGGACCAGATCGCCATATCTACTACCACGTTCGATGGGCTGGAAGAGTTGAAAGAGATGATCGCTTTGACCGGCGAAAGAGTGGATGAAGAGCTCGCACGATTAAATGATCTTCCGCCGCGTGTTGTAATTGACCATGTCTTCAATGTGACCGGCATCGGCTGCGTGGTTCTGGGCATGGTCTGGCAGGGCACGATACAGGTAAAAGACAAGATGACGATGATGCCGAACGATAAGCCGATTGAGATTCGGTCGATTCAGATGCACGACATTGATGTAAAGAGTGCGCCGGCAGGTGCAAGGGTCGGACTGGCGTTGAAGAACATCCTGTCAAAGGCTGTAGATCGAGGACACGTGATTTCAAATGGCGAGACAATAGCCACGGATTTTACGTTGAACTGCACGCTTTCTAAGTTCACAAAACGCATTGCTGTGGGTGATATGCTGCATCTATTCGTAGGACTCCAGTCAGCACCCGTACGTGTCGAAAAGATCGTGATGAACGGCGATGCCGTGGATTACGCTGCATCCGGCAGTGAGTGTGTTTTGACGCTTTCCGGTTCAAAGAAGGTTGCATACTCCGAATCTGATAGGTTCATCATTGCCAATCTTGACGAGAAGCAGCGGTTTGTCGGATATGGTTTCTGTGACCGAAGTCCATGAACCTGTGTCATTCAATGAGCAGGCATCAATATGAATATGTGATATGTAAAACCTTTCTTTCAAAAAGAAAGCTTTACCAAAGAAATAATGTACTGCTCTCTTTAGCTTCCCACCGCCGCTGACGTTCCGCGATGCTCCGCGATGCGAAGAAGAATTTGTTGTTAATCAGGGTGGTATTAACCCCAGCACTGGCTGTATTGTCTTTGGGTGTTTACCACTGTGGTTGCGAGTGCAGAAATCAAACGATTTAGCAGACATTTGTGCTCCACATGTAAAAAAACCGAAAAGCTTATAAAGTGTCAGTTCACAACCTAAAAGTAGCAGCTTTGGAAACATGCGCGATAAAACATTCTTGGAATTCAGGAATTACTATTTCAAAAAGTTTTTAATGGATGTTGCCCTTCATAATTTAGGAGTAGAAGGCAAAAGGGAAAACATCTTTTTTTAAAAAAATACGATTGAGGAGAAAATGTGATGCTTGACAATATGCAAAAAAAACGAGGTGGATAAGACTATGGAAGCAATCAAACAAATAGTAAGGGTACCCAAAGACCATGAGGTAAGAATAAAGATTCCACAGGAGATACCTGAAAATGAGATAGCCGAAGTGATTTTAATCATCAGGGAAAAGCCGGATAGTTTTAAGCAAAAAATCAGCGAGTTAAAAGAAGCGATGAAGGATGACCTATTTCTGGATGACCTTAGAGGTATAGCGAAGGGCTTTAAAACCGTTGATTTCGAGGGCTGGGAGTGAGATGCGTATCTGTGGCATATATTTCTCGTGAATCTTGATCCGGTAGTAGGTTCTGAACAAGGGAAAACGCGACCTGTTCTGATAATAAGTGAGGAAGAGATAAATCAAATATTACCTGTGGTGAATGTTCTCCCTATAACTTCAAGAAAACAGGGTAGGATAATTTATCCCAATGAGGTTATAATACCCGCGGGCACTGGAGGATTAGAGAAGGAATCCATTGTGCTGTGCTATCAAATAAGGACACTTGATAAGAAGCGTTTAGCGAAAGAGATGGGTAAAATTGACGATCTGGAACTGCAAGAAGCGATAAATGATGCTTTATGTTTTCAATTGGGGATTGTTCGTTAAGATTGCACTTCCTTTTGGATGTGACTTCTTCTTTTCTCACTTTTTACTTGCTGAGGATAGCAGAATTGAGAAAACTAAATGGAAGAAGAGCAGAAATAATTAAGCAGACTGGTAAGTTCGGCAGGGTAAAACTCACGATTAAATGAAGAAAGGCTCGTTCTTGTTCTAAAAGTAGATAAAAGAGAGAGCGCTTACAGGTGAGTTCTGTTGGATGAGATTGAAGGATCGGACACCGATTAAAGTTGTTTTACGGCGATACCGAGTTGTGTTGGTTTGAAAGCCCATATTTTGACAGGCTCACCGCAGCTTCCACCACTTGAAAACGCAAAACCGAAAAGCTTATATGTATTCTTTGACTTTACTTAAAGATAGTAGCGATAAGATGAAAAAAGCGATTAAAGGGATGAAGGTCTGGACTGTGATTTTGATTCCGGTGATTCTGAGTGTGTTTTGTATAGGATTTAAGGGGGAGGCACTGCAAGATGAATAAGGGTTGGAGGATTTGGTGTTTGGTTGTGGTTCTGGTGATTGTTGCGACTGCGTTTTGTGGAGTAGCAAGTGCGAATCAGCCACCAACAGCCTCACGCGAGAACCCCAGTAACAGTGAAGTCACGATAAAGGTTGGAGATACCCTAAATTTTGAGATTCGTGCTCATGATGTAGATGGGAATCTACGTGGTGCAGAGTGGTATTTGGGCGGTGCCCATCAGGTGAGTCATTTTGGCATGTCAGGATACGATGACACCGATGATTGGTCACATACTTTTAACACCGATGGGGATTATTACGTTGAGGGGCAAGCTTTTGACTCTGAAAGTGCCTATAGCGGCCCAGTTAGCTGGACAGTCCATGTGGAGGCGAATCATCCACCAACAGCCTCACGCGAGAACCCCAGTAACAGTGAAGTCACGATAAAGGTTGGAGAT
>DAOUUS010000149.1 GCA_030668065.1 Candidatus Methanophagales archaeon | reverse complement strand
GCAAAACACATTGGTTCTCCGTTGAATGCACAGATAGCTACCTTCTTGTTCATCTCCTTGCGCTCAACCCTCCTCAGACGCCGCAGGGGGTGTACATACACGCATCGCCAGCTCCTTGTCCACCATGAGCAAGCCATTACCGTCTTCTCCCACTAGTTTCAACCGGGCAATGATTTCATTATCGTTACCTTCCTCTTCTATCTGTTCAGTAACGTACCATTGCAAGAAGATATTCGTAGCGTGGTCCTTCTCCACGATTGCAAGGTCCACGAGCTCATTGATGCTCTTAGTGATGAACTTCTCGTGCGCCAGAGTCTTCTCAAACATATCTGAAGGCGACTCGAATTCTGTCGCAGGCTGCTCAATCGCCATGAGTTTTACCTGCCCGCCCTGATCATTGATATATCCATATATTTTCATCGCGTGCAGCATCTCTTCCTGATACTGAACCATGAACCAGTTGGCAAACCCCTTTAGTCCGGTGTACGAGCTGTAGGCGGACATCGCCATGTACAGATACGCAGAATACATCTCCTTGTTGAGCTGACCATTCAGCGCTTCCTGCATCTTTTCGCTTAGCATATTATCGCACCTCTTACAGCTTTTTGTGGCAGAACCACCAATCATAGCATTCGTATTGCTTGACCCGTTCCTTCGCGGTTTGCTCATCAGATGCAGGTGGAATTATAACTTCGTCGCCGATCAACTCGTTGTTTGGCCAATTTGCAGGTATCGCCACGCCGTGTTCATCGTTGGTTTTAAGCCCGCGTACCATTCTCAAGATTTCATCCATGTTCCTACCGAGTTCCTGCGGATAATAAATCATAGCTCTCATTATTCCCTGCGGGTCAACAGCAAATACCGCCCTGACCGTATTCGTGCCCTTGTTGGGATGTATAAGTCCCAGCATCTTGGCAACTCTACCGGTGTCATCTGCGATTACTGGAAACTTTATCTCCACATCCAGGTTCTCCTTTATCCATTCAACCCATTTTATGTGGCTGAAAACCTGGTCTATGCTCAATCCGATCAGCTCACAGTCAAGCTTTTTAAACTCGTCAAATCGTCTTTGAAAAGCCACGAACTCTGTCGTGCACACCGGAGTAAAGTCCGCGGGATGACTGAACAGGACAAACCATTTGCCCTTGTACTCTTCTGGCAGTTTCTTCCTTCCATGTGTTGTTTGTACTTCCATTTCCGGGAATTTTTCCCCTATCAGGGGCATACCTACTTTTTCTTCCATTTTTCGTCTTCCTCCTATTACATTTCTATACAGTTTTGCCACACACCGTGGACGTTGCAATACGCGAGTGCACAGAACGCTTTGAACTCCGGTACGGGCACCTGAAACCTGACGTTTGGATTGGTATAACCCGCTCCGAACGCAGCCCGTCCAAGATAAATCACCTGTCCGCCGTCTTTCTTTACGCCATACAGTTCTATCCACGCGATATGGTGCTCCGCAGTGTTAGGATGTGGCACATCCTTACCCACTACTACTCGTACGACATCCACGTTCTCGTCTCCTCGTCCCTTGCCTGTCTCAATATAAGGGACGTGTTTCTCTTTTCCTTCGGCTTCTGCGCCTTTTAACAAATCTCCAAAATTCATTTCCATATTACCTCCTTATTTCCCGTTCCTTCTAACCAAATAAGCCACAACTAACAGGCTTAATAACGCGAATATACTTTCAAAACCAGGAACTCCTTCGTCTGGTGCTTTCTTACCTACTTCTATCGTGTCTTCTGCACTTGCCATCTCTATCACAGGTGCCACGACAGCACCCTTCCCGAAGAGCTCATCCAGGAACTTTTGCGATGCAGACCGATAATTCAACTTCGCCTCTACTGTAATGGGACCATTTACACCCTCCGGTATCGCAAAACTAAACTGCTCAACTCGAGTCTCTTTTGGAAGTATCCGGTTATCAGAGAGCACGGATTCCGCCTCCCATACTTTTACCGTTGGGTTTCCGGACGCATCTCCAAGTACGGCATGGTACATAACGGCATCGGGGTCCACTTCGCCATCAGAATCAAGCCCACCCACGTGATAAAATTCCTTGCCCGAGGCATCTGTCGCCATAATCTCTATCCAGGCCTCTCTCGCCTCTGTAAGTCCGGTTGGCAATTTATGCCCCGCACCCACGTTCGTGACTTTTACCGTAAGTTCAGCTTCCGTAACCTTTTTCTCGGCCTCCAGCACGAGCGTTGCCGCGGACTTCAACCGTTCTTCTGCCATTTGCTGATGCACTTCTGAACCAATAACACCGGTTACCGCTGCGTTTCCGCCTACAAAGTAATGTGTGTAGACGTGGTCCCTCACGGGTCCAATCCCTGAAGCCTTACCTGGATTTGCCTCGAAATGCGTAATACCCGGCGTCATGTGGCAGTCTTGACATTGTGTGGTCGAGTTGTACGGTCCTTCTTTCCACTCGGTATATGTCTCCTCGATTGGAATTCCGGTCACAGGATGGTTTACATCGTGACACATCCCGCAGAACTCTGATTTCGTATGAAGTTCCGATAACATACTACCGTGAGATGGCGATTTCGAGTCGTCATACGGTCCTCGTTTAAATCCGTCCAAAGCGACCATAAAAGCACCGTTTCCTATACCCGTGGATTTATTGACGTTATGACAGAAATCGCACTGTACCCCCTTCTTCGATACCTCACTCATGTTTTCATGTCCAATTGGAGGGACTTCACCCGAGAGAACACCGATTGGCGTGTGACACCGTGCACAGTAGGTGTCGGTTAGACCATCCGTCTCGTTTGAAGCCATCTCTTCTTCCGCCAAATAAACAGGGTCGGTGTATGCTATTGAGTGCATCGAGCCGTCCCATTGATTGTATATTTCGCCATGACAGCCCTTGCATACTGCTGGATCTTCGAAATCAGAAGATTCAATTGCTCCTGCAACCATCGAACCCGCTAATAGAGTACAAACAATCGCAACTATTGGTATTATACCTCTCATTCCACCACTTCCTCCACCTCTTTCTTACCCTTCGCCAGTTCCTCGACCTGCTCTTTGTCTTGTCTTAGAAGCAGAGCCTGAAATTCGCCCATGTGTGTCTTCTCTTCTTTTGCTATATCCAGCAGAACCGCTTTGACTTCTTTTCGCTCCGCCATCGCCGCGAGCTGCTCGTACAAATTCACGGCATCCAGTTCCGCGACCATTCCGACACGCAATATCTCTCTATCCCTATTCTCTTTACTCACCTTTTCCAAATCTATTGGCAATTCACTTAACATGTTTCACACCCCCTAAAATGTTCTACCCGCAAAATCCGCGGTTGCCTCAAAATCCAGCGCCACCCTACATCTTACCATCAGTACATAGTCTCCTTATGTTAGACATAACTTCTTTCCCTATATTAGCTTTTCGGTCGTTATTCCAATTTCACCTCACCTTTTTGGTTTGGTTTGGTTTCAAGTTTGTAATTAGTTTAAAGCTGTGCCTATAAAAAGGTTAGCGCTATTTTTGGGTTTAAAAAGTGCAAGTCTTTTTTGCACGGAATGGGTGATTGCTGCGATTGACGCTATGATGCGCGTAATACTACTATACCTGCATATTCTTCTTCACTACCGCTTCGATATCATCAATCCGGCTCAAGACCGTGATACCACGCATCCTCCGTAGCTTATCCACGTTCTCCACATCCTCTTTCCGTATTCTTAGCTTCAAGTCCCTACCGTTGGGAAGCGTGGTTAAAATTTCACCCTCTTTCTGATCCACGGGGAAGATATAGACCGGCACGTCCACCTTCATCGCTTGTGCAGCCGAATTTGTAATCAGCGAATCGGCGATGCCATATGCTATCTTCGCCACCGTATTCGCCGTAGCAGGCGCGATTAAGAATAACTTGTAGGTGCCTAACTGTATTTTCCCTGATAGAAAAGGTGCATTTGAACTTTTTTCTTGGCTTACCTTTGAGAAATAATCTTTAACCTCTTTCAAGAGCTTGTAGTACTTTAAAACCACCACACCCTCTTTCGATTGATAGACATGAACCTCTAAGTTATACTTCTTTGTGAGCTGCTCCATGAAAGTCACACACTCGATTAACTTATCCCCGGAGCCTGTAATCCCCCATGCTATCCTAACATGCTTACCCCCTTCAAAGCTCGTTCCTTCCACCTTCTCTTTCACCGCCTAGTTTATTCATCATAACCCAACCCTCCGCAAGTCTATCCAACGTCTTATAAAGGCTTTTTACACCTTCATTATCGGCTTTAACACCCTCTGCACCTTTATCCTTCGACCAGAAGCTGGCACCGAGGTTTGCACCGAAAGCACCCCCACCTACGGGAACCATCTCATTTATCAGATAAAAATCAGTGATAGCTCGGATTGCAGGTTCCTGACCGCCTATTCGGTCGCCGCCATCAGCAACTGCTGCTCCGACTTTGCCCCTTAGCCTGTGGGGATTGTTAGCCGCAAATGCTCTCATTCTGTCGAGGACCACTTTTACTTGACCGCTGAGTGTCCCCTGATAAACTGGCGTTCCGATCAAGACCGCATCAGCCCATTCAAATCCCGAATATACCTCTTTCATTCCATCGTCATGAATACAACTTCCTTTTTTTATGCAGTGGTCGCAGTGGAGACAGAAGTTGAGCTTCTTACCGCGAACAGAGAAGTATCGCGTCTCTGCATTCCATTTCTCTTCT
>DAOUUS010000053.1 GCA_030668065.1 Candidatus Methanophagales archaeon | reverse complement strand
TGCGTCTCCCAGATGTTCTGACCCCAGTTGGACTCCATCAAACTGCGGTTCACTAAAGTGAAATTTGTGCCAAACTTACTCTTCATTTCGCGCAGCCATTGATATTTTAGATGCCCGGGCGCTACGATAAGTATATTCTTTGCTAAATTACGGTACTGCAGTTCTTTAATGATGAGTCCGGCCATTATCGTCTTTCCGGCACCCGCATCGTCTGCAATGAGGAATCTAACCTTGGGATCACGTAGAGCATAGGAATAGACTGCCTCGATCTGGTGTGGTAACGGGTCAACCTGAGATACATTCACAGCAAGCAGCGGGTCGAATTGGTATGCCAATCTCAGTATGTTCGCCTCAATCCAGAAGAAGAAATCTTCGCTGTTACTGGTGTATGCAAAAGTGTCTGATGTCACAACATTAAGTTGTTCGAGTTGTGCTTCAGAAATTCGGAGCTGTTTGTAGGTGCTGCTGTTGCGCAGGATTACTTCAAGCAAGAAATACCCTGCTCGTCTCTCAAATTTCTTTACTTCCGCCTGCTCGCTCAGAAACGGCGCGGAAATCACCTGCCCTTCAAACAGTTCCGTTTTTCTTTACCTCCATATTCACATACGAAAAAAGCGAAAGCAAAATAAAGTTCACCATCCCATATCCCTCCTTTTTGGTTTTACGTTCAACCTTTGTACCTATCAGACATAACATCCGTTGGTTATTTGAATTTCGTGTAGCTATTTATAGTTTCCGGTAGCATCAAAAAAACTTCTCCCGAAATACACTTATCCCAGATATTCTTTCAGCCGGTTTATATCCACATACTCTACAACTAACTCTTTAAGCTTCTTTATCTTCGCATCGCCCCTTATCCGAGCTTTACCAAATATCTCGTCCACCTTCTCCATAGTCGTGAGTGTGTCGTCCATAACCAAAATAACCGGCACACCTTTCTCTTCTGCTTTTCCAAGCATCGTTTGCGGCGGCTCCAAATGCCCGGTCAAAAGTATACATTTTATCGTGCCAGTCTCTAAAGCGAGATTTTGCAAATCTGCACGATCACCACCGGTAATCAATGCCGCCTGTCGCACACGTCTGAAATATTTCAGGGCTGACTGTGGCGACATCGCACCTATCAAGAACTCCTCGATTAATACATCCTCCTCGATCTTAACAAGCCATTCGCCATTCAGTGCTTCACATATTTCGCTCACAAACAAGCCTGCAAGTAGTGGATCATAAGGCATCGAACCTAACAGCTCCATCCCATTCGCTTTTAAAAAACCGGCTACAACCTCATTGACATACGCCTTCTTATAACCCGCGAGCTGATTGAACAGAACGAACTTAAGACTAGCCCCAAAGAACTCTTTTGCTGCCAGGACATGGTCGAGCACGAAATCGCTCGTGTATTTCACCGCCATAAGAATATCTAAATCCAGTGCGGATGCGATATCCCGGTCACAAAGGCCCAGTGCCAGTCCTACTTCATACGAGGCTGCGCCCTCCACAAGGACTATATCCTTATCCGCAGAGATCCGCTCATACGAATCCAGCACTCTCGTCTTAAACACATCGGGGAACACAGAACAAACAAATTCCTCATACGGGCGGTCAAGTTTGACCGGGCATATGTCTTCCATATCATCACCGGTATTTAACGCGATTGCGGTATTGTAAGCGTCCTCATCCACTAACTGGTCGCCAATCCGGGTGATACCGACACCAAAAGGTTTGAAGTAGCCAACTTTGAAACCCTCTTCACGCAGTAGCAGCCCTAAGGCTATTATCACAGCACTTTTTCCCGAATATTCCTCCACGGATGACACGAGCAGATTTTTCATTTCCTTCTCTTCTTTCCTTTATAAGAAATAGCTTTACTAAAGAATAAACATTACAGCCGGTAACCAATAGTCATCTTGAAATCTAGTGCACAGCAACCTTTACCGTTTTCAAAGACCTTAACGGGATTCAAATCTGCTTCGAGCACCTCCGGGAAATCCATACAGATTTGTGAAAACCTGAGTAAAACCTTCACTAACGAGTCTATATCAGACATCGGCTCCCCTCGTATGCCCTTTAAAATTCTATACGCCTTAACACTTTTAATCATTTCTAGTGCATCTGCCGTACTTAAAGGTGGTATCCTGAACGAAACGTCTTTGAATACTTCTACATAAATACCGCCCAGTCCAAACATTATCAAAGGTCCAAAATTCGTGTCCCGTTTCATACCTACGATCACCTCTTTACCGTCTCCAACCATCTGCTGAACGAGAACACCTTCTATCCGCCTCGTGCTCGTGTATTTCTCAGCCCGGTTCATGATTTCAAAGAACGTTTCTTTTACCTCTTCTCGTCCTACGTTTAGTTTTACACAACCCACATCCGTTTTATGTATTATATCCGGGGAAACAATTTTCATACTCACGGGATAGCCTATCCGGTCCGCGAGTTCTAATGCTGCTTCTGCTGTTTCTGCGTTACCGCATGATGGCACGGGTATACCATAGGCCTCTAACAGTTTAAAACCATCCACACCTACTCCGTCTTTTAGTCCTTTTCTATTTCGGGCTGCTATCAAGTCCGAAATGGCTTTTCTATCCGCTTTGAAGTACGGCGTTTGCACAGATACTCTTTCACGACCTTTGCTATACCGGCCAACTGCGGATAGTGCTTTTACCGCCCTTACGGGGTCGAAGTAATTTGTAATACCGTGCAGTTTAAACCGATCTATTGCACCTATAACAGATTCACCACCCATAAACACGGGAATAATCGGTTTCTTTTCGTTCACGTCCATGACGTAATCCCCTGCTTTATCGAATTCTATCTGCGCCGTGGGCGAAAGGATAGCGATTATTGCGCCTACTTGTTCATCGGCAGCCACGATACCAAGAGCGGTACCGAATTTATCCGCATCCGCATCACCCCTGACATCAACGGGATTATAAAAATTAGCCATATCTAATACACGGAGTTTTTCTAGCGTGTCTCTATCAAATGATGCAAGCACAAGCCCGGATTCTTCTATTGCATCCGCAGCCATAACTCCTGGCCCACCGGAATTGGTTACAATTGCTATCCCACCCGTTATGCCACGAATCCTCGACAGAGTGAGCGAGAAATCGAACAAATCATTAATCGTGTTCACCTCGACCACGCCTGATTGCTGAAATGCCGTGCTGAACGCTTCTGAACTGCCGGCTAGGCTGCCTGTATGGCTTGAAGCAGCTTTCGCTCCCGCGTCTGTCCGCCCACTTTTCATCACTACCACAGGCTTCGTTTTCGTGACCTCTCTTACAATGTCCATAAATCTAGTGCCTGCTCTTATGTCCTCGAGATACATCGCTATCACGTCTGTCTCAGCGTCCTTATAGAGGTATTCGATGAAATCGCACTCGTCAAGAACAGCTTTATTGCCGATGGACACGATCTTACTGAACCCAACATTCGCTGCTTTTGACCAGTCAATAACAGCCAATGCGAAAGCACCCGATTGGCTCAAGAACGCGATATTACCTTTTGTGGGCACAGATTTACCAAAAGTAGCATTTAAGCCGGCATGCGTGTTTAATAGCCCTACACAGTTTGGACCCACGAGGTTCAAGTCGTACTTATCACTTATCCGGATTAGTTCTGATTCGAGCACCGCACCTTCTCGCCCTGCCTCTTTAAAACCTGCCGAGATAACAACCACATTTGAAATCCCTTTTTCGCCACACTGCTCAATTACTTCAGGAACGCTAACCGCCGGCACTGCTACCACAGCAAGGTCCACCGCTTCTTCGAGTTCTAAAATTGAAGGATAGCACTTGACATCCAAAATCCGATCATACTTGGCGTTCACCGCAAAAATCCGCCGCGCCGTATTATCCTTATTCTGAAACGAAATCAGGTTTGTGAGAAGGGTATTCCCCACTTTTCCTGCTTTTGGTGTCGCCCCTACTACTGCTATGCCCCTGGGATTGAAAAGTTGCTCAAGCATGACTTCTTCTTACAAGTATTCTTTCTCTCACGCATTAAAACATTTAGTTGAAGTCTATCACGAGTTTATAAAACCTGCCTCAGCTCACCTATATTCTTCACAAAAAACGTAGGTTCACATTCGTGTCGTTCCTCGCGCATGATAAACACCGATTCAATACCCGCCCGCTTTGCCGCTAAAATACCGACTGGGCTGTCATCCACCAGTATCGCATCCCCGCTTCGCATATTTAATTCTCTCAGTACTTTGTTAACGTAATAAGGATTCGGCTTACGGTTGCCCAAACTTTCTAAGTTGCTCTTTCTGCCATACCAGATCTTGAAATACTGCCTCAACTTGAAATGCGTCAGTGCAAAGTCCACACACGCTTGTTGTGAATCACTCACCACCGCGAGATAATACTGACCACTGAGATATTTTATTACCGCCTCTGAGTTCTCACACAGTTTTATTTCGCATTGTCGCATCGCTTCTATCTTCGCTTCTATAACGTCATTCTCCCGTCTTGCCCAGAACTCTTCACAATCCAATCCAAACTTAGCACAAAATTTACGCACGCCCCCTTCGCCGTCTGAATGCAGAAGCGCGAGGAAATGGCGGTCTATCTCATCAATTGATAGCGCTAGCCCGTAATGGTCTAGAGTCTTTTTAAAAGCACCATACGCCCATTCATGTGCTATTTTACCCACACCTCGCGAATCCAAGAACGTTCCGTCCATGTCAAGGAGGACAACCTTGTGTTTGTTTCCTGTAAGCATATATCAAGAAGTATAATGAATTTGAAAGTTATAAATACTCACACACACGAAT
The DNA here is from genome assembly GCA_030668065.1 of Candidatus Methanophagales archaeon. Lineage (GTDB taxonomy): Archaea > Halobacteriota > Syntropharchaeia > Alkanophagales > Methanospirareceae > QENJ01. The sequence continues at coordinate 3,923 of DAOUUS010000053.1, read as the reverse complement.
TCATGTTAAAAGTCAAATCTGCTGGAAGGAAGGGGTGAGGAAAGAATGAGTGTTGAAACGAAGGAACTGCATTTTGATACGCCGGGCGAAGTGGAAATAGTAGATATAACGGAGAAGGTGAACGGCAAGTTACGCGAGTCGAGCATCGAAGAGGGTATTGTAACTATCTTCGTGCCGGGTGCGACTGGTGCGATAACGACCCTAGAATACGAGCCGGGACTGGTGCAGGATTTGCCCGATGCGTTAGAGCGGTTATTTCCTAAGGGCATAGGATACGAACATGAGTATAGATGGCATGACGGTAACGGGCATTCCCATGTGAGAGCAGCGTTCCTGGGGCCTTCTTTGACTGTGCCTTTCCGTGATAAAAGGTTAATGTTAGGAACGTGGCAGCAAGTGGTTTTTATCGAATTGGACAACAAGAGAAGGTCAAGACGAATAATCCTTCAGATAATGGGGTAATCTAATCGTAATTACAAACTGCCTCCGAGTTCTGAGCAGAAAATTAGATCAGCCCCTTTTCCATCAAGGCAGTCATAGTTCTCGCACAGACAGTAGTAGCATGTGATACCGATTGCCCTATGGTTGCTTGCGCCTCCTGATAATCCGCGGCATCTATATTCCGCTGTATCTGGTTCAACTTCTCTTCGACCATTGCGAATTCAGGATCTCCCGTTGCCTTCAACGCCATCCCCGCATCAATAGCCAAAGCGTCGAAAAAAGCGGCCAGCATTTTCTTCGCGCCCTCTAACTCGCTACCGTCCAGCGACTCTATCACCGCCAACATCTTAGAACCGATAATCAACTCAGATTTTAGCCGCTCTGCGAATTGATAACCTAATACCTCATTTCTTGCCATAACAGATGTATTCTCCTCAATACTATTAAAAACTTCTTGTTATACCACAACAAATGGGTACACATGTCAACAGCAATGGTAGTAGGGGGATTTTTTGGTGACGAGGGAAAAGGCAAGATCATTGCATATCTCGCAAAGCATGACGATCCAGAAGTGGTTGCGCGGGGCGGTGTAGGACCCAACGCCGGGCATACAGTTGTAGTTGAAGATAAGAAATATGCGTTGCGGATGGTGCCTTCGGGATTTGTGTGTGAGTCTGCGCGGCTTCTGGTTGGTGCGGGGGTATTGGTAAATCCGGATGTGCTCAAACAAGAAGTGGAGTCCTTTGGACTTAAGGGCAGGGTTGGTGTGGACAAGAGATGCGGAATAATAGAAGAGGCGCATATAGAAGAGGACAAGAAGAATACCTATTTAAAAGGGAAAATAGGCTCCACCGGTTCGGGATGCGGTCCTGCGAATGCCGCACGTGCAATGAGAACGGCAAGGCAGGCAAAGGACGTGGAAGAGTTACAGGAGTTCCTTTGTGACGTGCCACAGGAAATAAACGATGCACTGAACCGAGGGAAAGGTGTGTTGATAGAAGGAACGCAAGGATTTGGTATTTCTTTGCTTTACGGGACTTATCCGTTCGTCACATCTAAAGATACAACGGCATCGCAGATAGCCGCGGATGTTGGTATAGGTCCTACGCGAGTAGATGATGTTGCGGTGGTATTCAAATCATTTCCCACACGGGTGGGTGAAGGTCCTTTTGAAACACAAATGACAGAGGCAAAAGCGGCTGAATTGAATATCGAAGAGTTTGGCACTGTCACAAAGCGTAAAAGGCGGATAGGTCAGTGGGATGGCAAGATGGCTGCTTACTCTGCGATGATAAACGGTGCGACAATGATAGCTTTGAGCGGGGTGGACCGATTAGATCCGTCATGCCGAGGTGCCAGTGAGTACGAAGAGTTGAGTAAAGAGGTGAAGGAGTTCGTGGCTACGGTCGAGCACGACACACGTGTACCCGTGAAGTTAATCTCAACAGGACCGGAGTTATCGGAGATTGTGGATTTGAGAGCTAAATAACGCATAGATTCGACACATAAATTTGAATATGGCGAAAGGGGGAGGGAGGCTAAGCCATATCACTGTGAGGGGAAATGGATATAACAGTAAGCCGATGTATGCGTTATGGTGCGAACTGAGGGTATGCCCTTTCCACTCAAGCACGCCGCAGCGCGTGAAAGGCAGAAGACTTGCGAGGGTGTGCGCGGATAGTGGTAGCGTATAAGACGCGATCAGGAGAGGGAGGAGGGGAGCACAAAAACCACGAGAGTTCGACAAGACAAATCTGTGTAATCTTTCAGTTATCTAAACAACAGGTGTTTTCTACTCGTTTCGCCAGTAATTAACCGGAGCAATCAGTTGATTAGACTAACAGGAAGGATAAACACGTGAATTCATAAACCACAAAATGCGAAACTATTAAATAATAATAAACATATATATTCTCTACACCTAACTATTACATATACCTTTTGCAACGGAACCTAACATAGGTAAAAGGTGGACGTGTAGGGAAGGTAAAGTGCCGATGGGGATAAAAGCTAGAAGTCGTTGGGAAATTATTTTAGATACGCTGCGGGGGATAACCGAAGAGGGCGGAGTAGCTAAAAAGACACGTATCATGCAAAAGGCGTATTTGGATTGGCGTAATTTTAAAAAATATTTCGACTTCCTTCTGGAGCAGGGCTTCATAGAAGAAACGGCGGAAACCGTGGGCAAATCGAGTTCTGAATACCAACTTACAGAGAAAGGGAAGGAAATTATGCAGAAATTGATGGAAATAGAGCGGATGCTGCAATGAACAACATCCAAAACTTTTAGTCCCGAGGGAGTTCTAAAAATTTAGAGCCTAAAGAGTTTATTCTCACTTCGCTTCCCGCACCACTGCGACTGATAAAGTCAAGTTCGGTAAACAAGCTGAGAACCAGTGCGAGCGTATCTGTAGGTATTGCAACCTGCTCTTCGATCTCTTTTACCGAATGCCACTGCGAATCTTCCAGCAATTCTAAGAAACTATCAACGACAGCCCACTTGGGCTTTTGCCCTCTTGATGATCTACCCCACGCAAGAGGGTTCTTTTCCGTTGTCCCGATTCTCGTATATTCCGCCATGTTTTATCGCCCACTTTTTACTTTGTTGCTTCGTATAGATATACAGGAAATATAAGGTATATATAGACATTTACGGTGTAACATAACTGTCCAGAAATAAAGCATGAAAAATCATGTTATACACCGCAAAATCACTTCTTTAGTATCCTTGATACTACATTCAGTACAAGCCCCATAAACACGCCTAATGTGCCTATGACAACAAAGAAACCAGCTAGCATTGTGAACGGTATGGAGAAATAACCGGATTCGTTATATAGTTGTAGAAGTTTCAACCCGAAGAAGAACCCAATAAAAATCAGGATTAAGCCGGGAAGGCCCATGAACAGTAAAGGTCTTTCCTCTGCGATCAATTGGATAATGGAGCCAAACACACCAAATCCGTGTGTGACGGGATTCTTTGTCGAGGTTTTACCGTTTCCATAGCTGCAGGTGATTGGTACCTCCTGAAGCTTTAGGTCTAGCCCTCTTGCTGCCAGTACCATTTCTGATTCTATTGAATAACCATTTCCACGTAGATTCTTTGCGTTCAGGGAATCAACAGCCCTGCGATTCAGTGCTCGGAACCCGGATTGTGAGTCCGTAGCTGCACCCTGGATACCGGTGGTATAATCAAGCACATACCGTCCAAATCTTCTGTAAAAAGGCATTTGCTCGGGCTCACGGAATCCAATAACGAAATCTGCACTACCCTTTCGAAGTGGTCTTAGAAGCGCAGGAATCTGATTTGGATCGTGTTGTGCATCACCATCAAGTAGAACAAGACTATCAAAACCGTTGCCCCCAACATATTCCAAAGCAGTCTTTACCGCCGCGCCTTTGCCCTTGTTTGTCGCATGAGAAATAACATTTGCACCAGCAGCACGTGCGACCGCAGCGGTTCTATCCGTGGAACCGTCATC
>DAOUUS010000038.1 GCA_030668065.1 Candidatus Methanophagales archaeon | reverse complement strand
TTCCCGTCGGGAACTGGACAGGCTGGCTAACGCTTAATGCCACATTTTCTGCTCCCGATAATTTCACCGTAGCAGTAGGCTCGTATAACACTACTACCTCTGACTTCAGCTCTGCAGGCACACAAGAGTTCATCGGTGATGGCAGTGCTAAGGCATTTTTGGATATTCCTGCAAACGAATTCACCGTACCAAAAGGTAATAACCTTTCACTTCAGGTGACTAATCCTTCTACCGATCTCGAAATAAAAACAGGTGCCGGCAATAGTTTCATTACGTCACCGGAAACTGACCCGGGCTACCCGGTACCCGAACTAAACACAACCATTCTCTTTTCCGTGGGGCTACTCGCGCTCGCAGCATACATATTGCGACCACGCTTTTTGAAGCGATAGTAGTTTTACCGCGAAGCGAAAAGAAGTAGTGTGAAACGTTTTTTATTAGCCTTCGTACCGTGTTTCCGCGGGTAACCATGCAGTTGAACTAGTTCTGACGCAAACTAATCTTTTTTACAGCCGTAGGGCACTTCGGCATTGCTCATCCCCGGATTGCACCGCTATGCTAAACTATTTTTTGCATCGTTGCAACTCAAAAGTCACAACTCCCACAATTTTTTTTGCGGGAATGCTTAAACTATTTTTTAGAATTGTTGCAATTTTTTTTTAGATGACCGAAAGAAATATATAGGGCTTTTGACAATTAATAAACATATGGACGTACTAAAGAATATTTTCGGGAAAAACAATATACATCTCAAGGTCATCCGTATATTCTACAATAACAACGGGTATTTCAATAATATCACCGGGCTTGCTAAGACCCTCGATGTGAGTCATGTCACAGCAAGAAAAGTTATAAGTGATCTCGTAGAGGCCGGGATATTAAAAGAGATTGATATAGGGAAGTCAATGGTAATAAAAGCGAACGATGACAGTCCTTATGCGAATGCTCTTTTCGATTTCATCAGTACCGTACAAGGTATAAAAGAAAGCAAAAGCATAGAGGAGATAATAGAAAAAAGGTCTAGAGACACTACTAGCATAAGAGCGGCGAGTGTGTGATCAATGATCCGTCAAAATATTATTATGTCCTGTGTTAGAATAAAAAGGGGAAAAGGTTATGTACGAAATAGAAAATGCACTTCAGTCATTGGATAGCTATACCGTAGTGTTAAAAGGCGCTCCGGGCACGGGAAAGACCACTTATGCGATTACGCTTCTCGAGCATTTGTGCCAGGGAGATGCTAAAGGGGTTTATATCTCAACTCGCATAGAGCCTTCCGTGTTGTATAAACAGTTCCCGGGTTTGGAAAGCCGAGTTCCCCCTAGGAATATTGTTGATGCTACGCAGTCGGAATTTTCAGAATCCGATTATCAGGTGCTGTATGAAGACGATACGAGCTTCTTGAGGTCTGTTTACAGTCTTGTTGTCGAAAAGGACGTCACAATTTTGATTATCGATAGCTGGGATGCGGTATCCTTTCAAATAAGCAAGGATAACCAAAAGAGCATTGAAAAGCTTGAAAACTCTATGCTGGACATCGCACGGAAAACTAAGACTCGTTTACTCTTAATCTCCGAGTATTCAGGAGAGAAGAAGTTGGATTATCTCGTTGACAGTATTATAAGGTTAGAAAAGGACAGAGTAGATGATAGAACGGTAAGAAGGATGTATGTAGATAAGTTGAGAGGTTTTCGGATCCCACATCGTAGTTACCCATTTACTCTGGAAGCGGGGCAGTTCACCCATTTTGAGGTCTCCGCTACCGGATTAGGTAATGGCAAGCATAAGAAATTAAAAAGGGACGAAAAGAACGAGACCGGGGGTGATCAGTATTATTCCACGGGGATAACGGATTTGGATTTGATTATAGGCGGGTATCCAAAAGGTAGCTTTGTCCTGTTAGAAATAGCGGATGATAGCATTAGTCAGAGTTACCGACCTGTGTTATTCCATACAATTTCCAATTTCATGCTGAATGACTGTGGTGTTATATACATGCCCGAGGAAGGTTCCTATTCTTCTTCCGTGAAGCGGGTTCTTTCCAACTATCTGGATGCAAAGGTGCTGGATAAATACTTGCGGATGCCTACCATTTCAGAAACGGAAAGTGAAGACATATGTTTTTTCAAAACCAATTCCGAAGGCGGGGCGGAGTCACTGAAAACGTACTTAACTAAGCACATGGCGGTTTATAAAGACTTAAAGAAGCCGGTATTGCATGTTATTGGTTTATCGCGGTTGGATATTTATCCGGAAGAGGATATAAGAGGTATGCTTTCCGAAGTAGTGTCGTGGGTGAGAACAACAAATGACGTTTTAATCGGCGTTTTGAAACAGTCAGCAAAGTTAAAGAACGAGATACGAGAGATGGCTGATGTACATCTCCGGTTCGTACCGCTCTCGGGTACGATTAATGTTTACGGTGTTAAGCCACACACACTACTCTATAATATTTCACCGCTTCCGATAAAAGGGGGTTATCACCAGCTTGCCCTCACGCCCTTTTTATAAATACAGCAAACGAAGGATTCTTTAGCCTTCCGCTTTCCCTTTCTCTCCTCGCACTAAGTCCCATATGGCTTTCACCAGTTCATGACACTGCTTTTCCGCGGTAGCACCACCTTTTGTGATATATCTGTCCGCACCTTTATCCAGACACTCTTTGATAGTTTCTGGTTGCCCTTTACCCGTGAACAGGATAAAGGGTAGATGTGCATACTTGTCGCTTTTCTTTAACGCCTCTAATAGTTCTATTCCATCCATCCCCGGCATCCGGTAGTCGGCAATGACAACATCGAAATTCTCGCTTTCAAGCTGCTGCAACGCCTTTTTCGCAGAAGTTACGCCTACAATATCAAAATCGCCTTTGACTTCCCGCGTAAGAAAAATCCTCGCTATCTCCAAATCCCCAGGTTCATCATCCACATGCAAAATCCGTATTGGGAGCGGCATCATTTTCTCTCTCTTTCAACCTCTAAATAAGTAATAGTACTATATATAATATAAACACTCCGTTGTATCTTCCAGTTTTCTTTGAGACATCGTTAAATCTGACCAGAAGAGGGGCACAGATTTTTTTGAAAAATAACTAATCTTGCCGTTTCATTTATATCCATCATTCAACTCCATAAAGATGAAATGAAGCTGTTAGTATTCGAGCCTTTTTCCGGTGCCTCTGGCGACATGATTATTGGCAGTCTGCTGGATTTGGGCATTGAAGAAGCGAAGATAGAGGATGCAATCTCGGTCTTCGACCTCAAGATGGAAGTAAAAGAGGTAGAAAAACGAGGCATCACCGCGAAAAAAGTGCAATTCGTGAGTAAGGGTAATAAACATAGCGAAAGGGAACAAAGCGTAAAGTCGTACGAGGAGATTGTAAAAGCAATAGCTAACAGTGGATTAAACAAGGAAATAATAGCTAATTCGTTACGTATATTTGAGCTAATAGCAGATGCAGAGTCGAAAGTGCATGGAGAATCGAAGCAAAGGTTGCGTTTCCACGAACTCGGTGCTATGGATACCATAGGTGACCTGGTAGGCAGTAGCACGGCTTTTTTGAGCATTCCGGTTGATTGTATTATAAGTATGCCAATCTCAGTAGGCGAAGGATTTGTGAAGACGGAACACGGCTTTCTTCCTGTTCCCGCACCTGCAACCGTTGAAATATTAAAAAAAACAGCGTTGTTGTATCAAAGCGGCCCTTTTGCGGCTGTATCTGAACTGCTTACACCTACGGGTGCCGCGATATTCGCGCATTTCGTACAGCGATCTGTCCCTTTTTTACCACCGCTGCAGGTCGAAGAAACAGGGTACGGTGCCGGATCCCGAGACTTGCCAATGCCTAATGTCCTGAGAACAAGCATATGTGAAACCGATACGTACCTGTTACGAGACGAGGTCGAAGTGCTGGAAACCAACGTTGATAACGTTACGGGCGAAGTGCTGGGCAATCTAATAGAAGTACTTATGGCTGATGGTGCGAAAGATGTCGCTATCGTACCCGCGCTAATGAAGAAAGGTAGAAGCGGGCATATTATCCGGGTGATTACAGCACCGCAGGACATTTCTCGATTGGCACATCGAATAATGGTGGAAACAGGCTCTTTAGGCGTTCGCGTTATGCAAGTAAGACATAGATTCATTGCAAACCGCGAGCAAAAGAAGGTGAAGGCGAGGATAAAAGGTATGGAGCGGGAAGTAGGCGTGAAAATAGGCAGGACGGAAAGCGGAGATTTGTTAAACGTCGCAGCGGAATTCGAAGATGCGAAGCGCGTTGCACGAGAGCTGCGCGTACCGCTGAAGGATGTGATAACAATCGTAGAAGAAGAAGCACGAAAGAAGCTTTTGGAGTAAAAGAACCGAAAGGTTATTCTTTAATAATAAGCTCTTCTTCCTTGAAACCAGAAGTTTTGCGGGGGTCGCCAAGTGGACAAAGGCGCAGCGTTGAGGTCGCTGTCTCGTAGGGGTTCGGGGGTTCGAATCCCCTCCTCCGCATTCTTGAAGAAACAGTTATCAAGCGAAACACTTTTAAGCTTGGGTCCTATTAATGAAATTAGGATAGAGAGAAGGAAGGAAAGATGAATCAAATGGGGAACGAAGAGATTTCCGATGTAGAAGGAATGGATGATTTAGATAGTGAAGACTTGGAAGCGATACTGGCTAGGTCAAAAACGGTTATAAAGGTAATTGGATGCGGAGGTGGCGGAACCAATACGATACAGAGGATGACGGATGAGGGTATTTTTGGCGCCGAGCTATTTGCTTTGAACACGGACGCCCAACATTTGTTGTTTTCAAAGGTGGAGAGGAAGTTATTGATCGGGAAGAGAACAACACATGGGCTGGGTGCGGGTAGCATACCGAAGTTAGGCGAGGAAGCAGCGAGGGAAAATGAGGCGGAGCTAAAAGCCATGGTTGAAGATGCGGACTTGGTATTTGTAACTTGCGGATTGGGCGGAGGCACGGGTACAGGTTCAGCGCCGGTAGTAGCACAGGAAGCGCAGAAGGCGGGTGCCCTTACCATCGGTGTGGTGACATTACCATTCAGCGCCGAAGGGAATATAAGAATAGAGAATACAGATATTGGGCTCGAAAAACTGCGCGAAAGTACCGATACATTAATCGTAATACCAAACGACAAGCTATTAGAGGTAGTGCCGCGGTTACCGTTAAACGAGGCTTTTGGAGTCGCCGATGACGTATTGATGCGGTCCGTCAAGGGCATAACGGAACTGATAACCAAACCGGGTCTTGTAAATCTGGATTTCGCGGATGTGCGAACGGTGATGAAGGATGGTGGCATGGCGATGATAGGGTTTGGTGAATCAGAGGGTCAGGACAAAGCGATAGAATCGGTAAAAAAAGCGTTAAGCTCACCTCTGCTCGAGGTTGATGTGGCAGATGCGAAAGCCGCACTGATAAATGTGACTGGCGGGGATGACATGACAGTAGAGGAAGCAGAGGGGTCACTTCAGGAGATATACAAAATGATGAACCCAGATACAAGGATAATATGGGGTGTGCAGGTAAATCCGGACCTGAATAACATTATGCGAACCCTGCTGGTCGTTACAGGTGTAAAATCCGAACAGATATACGCACGTAAAGATTCGAAGAGGGAACGTTATGGCATTGAATTGGTGGTGTAGAGGTAAACAAAGAGGGATGTTGTCTTAATGCAAAATAATATTAAAGATATTACAGGAAAAGTAGACCTTGAAGCCATCTCGGAGAAGTTAGATGCGTATATAAGGATACTGAAATTGGCAAAGAGGCCGACCCGGGATGAATTCTTTAAGATTTCGAAGATCGCTGGTGCTGCGATGGCGCTGATCGGATTAATTGGATTCACAATATACCTTTTGATGACTGTTTTACCGAAGGGATTTTGAGCTATGACTACGATCTACGCACTAAAAACAACAGTTAATCAGGAACAAGCGGTCGCGAATATGGTGATGGGCTCGATAAGGGAGGTTGATAAGAGTGAGCATGGCATAAAGGCGATTTTAGTGCCTGACGAGCTAAGGGGGTATGTGCTGATTGAAGCCTCTTTCTCCGATATGATAGAACAAATAATGCAGAACATACCTCATGCACGGGGCTTGATCACCGGAGGTACCGGATTCGAAGAGATAGAGCATTTTCTCACACCTAAACCGTCCGTAACAGGGATAAGGGAAGGGGCCATAATAGAGATCGTCTCCGGCCCTTTTAAAGGCGAGAAAGCGCGAGTGAAAAAGGTAGATGAATCGCATGAAGAACTCACAATTGAACTATTTGAAGCGATGGTGCCGATACCAGTCACCGTTAGAGGTGATAGTGTAAGGGTACTAAGTAAAGAAGAGTAAGGGAAAGAGGGAAAGTAGTCCGAAGGACAGAATGCGAAGAAGCACTAATGGAAGACGTTTGCATCCTAATACCGACACTGAATGAAGAGGAAACGATAAGTGAGCTTATAGAAGAGTTTAGACGTGAGGGATTCGGGAACATATTCGTTATTGATGGAAATAGTACAGACTCAACGCGGGAGATAGCGAAGAGGGCGGGGGTAAAGGTAGAAATTCAACGTGGTAAAGGGAAAGGTACCGCGGTCCGGCAGGCTTTTGAACAGATAGAAAGTGATTTCATCGTGATGATTGATGGAGATGGAACATATTTACCATCCGAGGTGCGGGAATTGCTTGAGCCGCTAATAAGCGGTGGGGCGGACCACGTTATCGGTAACCGATTCGCATACGGTGGTGCGTTTGCAAGACTTCACAGGCTCGGAAACTGGGTATTGAACAAAGTCTTCAACTTTGGCTACGGCATAAAGTTGAATGATATTTTATCGGGATACCGGGCGTTCACGAAGGCGACTGTGAAACGGATGGCCCTTGTGAAAGAAGGGTTTGAAATAGAAGCCGAGATGGCTATAGAATCAGTAAAAAAGGACATCAGGATACAAGAAGTACCTATTACGTATAGGAAACGTAGAGGAGAATCAAAACTAAATTTTGTTATGGACGGGTCGCGGATAGCCTATACGCTATATGTGCTTGCGAAAACGTATAACCCTGTATTCTACTTCGGCATCATTGGTACCGCATTCATATCCATCGGTGTCGTTTCGGGTGGTTATGTCGTATGGGAATGGTTAAAAGGGATAACACACGTACCGCTTGCCGTGTTTACATCTTTGATGATAATAACAGGCGTACAGTTCCTCATATTTGGGTTGCTTGGCGATTTGATGGTGACATTGCAAAAAGAGACGATGGCCTCGTTAAGGGACAGGGATAAAAGAGTGAAGTGAAGAGTACTATGAAAGAAGGAAAAGAGAAAGGGGATAAGAAATTGATAGATGCGATAGTACAGGATTACGAGACAGACGAGGTGCTTATGCTTGCACACATGGACGAAGAGGCGTTGAGACTTAGCAAAGAGACGGGGATAGCGCATTACTGGAGCCGAAGCAGGAAGAAACTATGGCGGAAAGGTGAAATTTCGGGTAATGAGCAGTTGATACAGGCTATTTTTATAGATTGCGATGAAGATGCGGTACTGTTAAAGGTGAAGCAGATAGGTGGTGCATGTCATATGGGATACCGCTCTTGCTTCTACCGCAAAATAACAGGGGAGATAGTGGGTGAAAAGGTATTTGAGCCCGAGGAGGCATATGGTAGTGAAGGGGAGAAATGAGTTTCTTGTACGGAAAGTTTTTATATACTCCTAAAGTATGTGTAATTAGGTGATACAAAAATGGGAGATGACAACGTGATATACATCGGAAACAAGCCAGTGATGAGTTATGTCCTAGCAGTTGTGACGCAGTTTAACAACGGCTTTGACGAGGTAGTGATAAAAGCGAGAGGCAGATCGATCTCAAGAGCTGTGGATACTGCGGAAGTGGTGAGGAATAAGTTTATGCCAGGTGTAGAGCTAAAGGACATGAAGATAGGGACAGAAGTGATCGAAGGTGAAGGAGGAGATAAGGCAAACGTTTCCTCAATGGAAATAACACTGAAGACAAAGGCGTAAGGGGGAAGGAGCAGAGAGTTCTAGTAAGCAGGACATTTTTTCTCCTGTTTTTATTTTTCCTATTTTTTATTTCGTGCTTTTAAATTATACTAGTTATTTTATAGCAGAATGTTTACAAAGGACCATATTATTTCGATACGCGATTTTTCAAAGGAAGAAATAGATTACGTATTAGACCGGGCTGAAGAGCTGGAGCTATATGCACGAGGGAACGAGAGCTGCAATTTATTGGAAGGTAAGGTACTTGCAAATCTATTCTATGAACCCAGCACTCGGACAAGGCTATCTTTTGAAGCGGCGATGGTGAGGTTAGGCGGGGAGACAATAAACATAAATTCACAAGAATCGAGTTCGGTGGCTAAGGGTGAAAATTTAGCAGATACTATAAGGACGGTAGCAGGATATTGTGACGTGATTGCGCTCAGGCATCCGCAGGAAGGGGCATCGAGAATGGCGGCTTCTTTCTCCTCGGTGCCGATAATAAATGCAGGGGATGGTGCGGGGCAGCACCCTACACAGACTTTACTCGATTTATACACGATAAAGAGAGAAGGTTTACTCGATGGGCTAAAGATTGCGCTGATCGGGGACTTGAAATATGGTAGAACGGTACATTCGCTTGCTTATGCGCTCGCGTTATACGGTGCAGCACTATTTTTTGTATCTCCAAGTGCATTGAAGATGCCGGAAGAAATAAAATCTGACTTAAAAGAAATGGGTGCCGAGATTTATGAATACACCGAGGTAAAAGAGGTGATACAAGAAGTGAATGTTTTATATGTGACAAGGATACAAAAGGAGCGGTTTCCGGACCCCACGGAATATAGCAAAGTCGCTGGAACATACCGTATAACTACTGACATTTTAAAAGAGAATGAGGATGTGGTAGTGATGCACCCCCTACCAAGAGTGAACGAAATAGATGTGGAAGTGGATAAAACCAAACATGCAAGGTATTTCACGCAGTCCTTTTATGGAGTTCCTGTGAGAATGGCTATTCTTTCTATACTGTTGGGAAAATAGAGATATGATGATGAGCATGCAGGATAAGATAGAGGGGATTATGGAATCGGTGAGGAAGCATCACGACCTTTATAGAAATGCACTGCCGATGATAGCGAGCGAGAACATTACAAGCAAGACTGTTAGGATGTTACTTGCGTCAGACCTGTCACATAGGTATGCAGAAGGAGAGGTTGGAGCCCGGTTTTACCAGGGATGCAAGTACATAGATGAGATAGAAGAGAAAGCAATAGTGTACACGAAAGAGCTGTTTGCTGCTGAACATGTAAATGTAAAGCCGATTTCGGGCGTGAATGCGAATATAGCTGCATTGTTTGCCCTCACTGCGTCTGGTGATAATATAATGGCACTGTCCGTGCCCGAAGGCGCGCATATAAGTCATGCAAAATATTCTGTGCCCGGGATACGGAATTTAAAGCTAGAAGACCTTCCTTTCGATTCGACCGAGATGAACATAGATGTAGATGCAATGAAACGGGAAATAAAGGCTAAGAAACCGAAGCTAATTTTGTTCGGTGCCAGTCTATTCCTTTTCCCCCATCCGGTTCAGGAGGCTAGGGCGGTGGCGGATGATGTGGGTGCGAAGATATTATACGACGGTGCACATGTATTTGGCCTCATAGCCGGAAAGAGATTCCAGGACCCGCTGCGTGAAGGTGCGGATATTGTCACGAGCAGCACGCATAAAACATTCCCGGGACCTCAAGGAGGGATAATATTGTGTAAGGAAGAGTTGAAAGCCGAAATAGATGAAGCGGTCTTTCCGGGGACGGTTAGCAATCACCACCTGCATCACGTCGCAGGATTGGCAGTTACGTTGGTGGAAATGATGCAATTTGGCGAAGAGTATGCGGCACAGATACAATCAAATGCGAAACGGTTGGCGCAGTTTTTATACGAGCAAGGTTTCGATGTTTTATGCGAGCATAAAGGATTTACCGAATCGCATCAAATTGCAGTTGACGTTCGCAGCTTCGGAGGTGGCGATAAAGTCGCTAAGAACTTGGAAAAAGCA
>DAOUUS010000312.1 GCA_030668065.1 Candidatus Methanophagales archaeon | reverse complement strand
TATAACACCCGATATTCTTTTGATAACTAAACTGTACTTGATAAACGGTTTTAAAGTGAAACGAGAAGTATATGCAATTGCAAGCAGTGGTATTCCTAGCCCCAACGAATAGATAGCTAAAAGAAAGCCACCGTATAGTATATCCCCTTCCACTGCTACAATTGCAAGTATTGCACCCAGTATGGGACCGAGGCATGGCGTCCAGACAATACCAAGCGTGAAACCAAACGTGAAACCTCCTATTGCTCCGCCACCATTGTTGAGTGCCGAAAACCTCGTGCCTATCCCCGTGTTTGGCATTAAAGTGTGGACCTTTTGCCCGATCACATCAAAAAGCATGTACAGACCAAGAAATATGATTATTACACCTCCGACCACATGGAGTATGGCTTGATACTGGTGAAATACCGATCCAAATGCAGAAGCAAGTACGCCCAGCAGTGTAAATGAGCAGGATAGCCCTATAACAATAGTAATAGGTATGAATTTACCGGATTTCGTTGAATATGCCGCGATTAATGGTATCACCGGAAGTATACAAGGAGACAAAACGCTTAACAAACCAAAGGATAAAGCGATAAGAGGTGACGGTGCTATCATCTTTTTACATGTCGCCTCCGACACCAATGCCAGCATACAAAGAGTGCTGCCAGTACCGTCACCATATGAAATCCCGGTGACTGAGATTGTACCGCTTGCGGTTGATTGAATGGTTTAATAGCCCGCTGCATCTCTTCTAACAGTGTATCTGCATCACGATAGCCGGTTATACGGTATATTTCCCCACCCTGCGAGTTTGTGAACACGATTACGGGAATACCGCGGATGTGATACTGTTCGGCAAGCATTCCTGACCCCATTAAAGGTACGAAAATCTTTGACTTCTCTATCACCCGCTCATCGCTAAATATCGCCTTTTGCTTTGTGCACCAGGGACAGTTATCGGAATAGAAAAAAATCATTACAGATTTGTTTTGTGCCGCGGCAATTTGCATAGCTTCTTGAGATGCGGTATGCCATGTTATTGACGATTGTGCGCTTACGTTTACCGTAGCATGCTGCGAAAACGCCATTGTGAGCATAAGCAGTACGGAAAAACAAATAATAATTAAAAATGCTTTTCTCTTCGTGCCCACAAATTTTACCTCCTTCGTTATTTCGTTAAGATAGACTTAGCTATAGGTATCCTACACTATAAATATAAAGAAGGTTTAACAGGTTAAGGAGTGTAAATGTAAGAACCATGACGATACCCCTGCCGGATGTGCAAGCAAGCAGTCCGGACATAAAGATAAACCTGACGAGAGTGGGTGTAAGAAACGTGAAGAAGTTGGTAGAGGTAGCGCGAGCCGGTGGGAAAAGGCCAGTGATCCTCATATCTGACTTTTACATCTTCGTGGACCTGCCAAGCGATATAAAAGGCGCGAATTTATCGCGTAATTTTGAAGCAATGTATGAAGTGTTGGAAGAAGCGATTAACGCGCCGATATACGAAGTGGAAGAGTTATGCAGCGAAGTAGCAAAGCGGGTACTCCTTCTTCATGAATACGCTTCTACCGCCGAGGTGGGTATGGAAAGCGTGTATATGTTAAAACGGCAAACGCCGGTAATGAATATTTCATGCCAGGAACCTGCAACTATCTTCGCGGAGGCAATAGCTTCTCGCCCCTCGCAGGGTGACAATAAAGACGATATAAGAATTAGAAAAGTGATAGGT
>DAOUUS010000021.1 GCA_030668065.1 Candidatus Methanophagales archaeon | reverse complement strand
TGATGATAACCGCGTTGGTGAAGACGTCGCAGCACTTTGTGTTTGGGCCCAGGGTGTGTGCATACCACCAACCAACGAGTTAGTAGCTGCAGGTAGTCAACTGTATATGGTTGACCTTGTATCCGCAACCACTAAGACCTCTGTATCAACTACGGAATCGCCAAGATTGGCGCACCGTATCACAGGAACGGGAATACCGGGCTATGGTGCATATGTTGACACAGTCTTAGGACCTGAAGGAACACTTGATGGTCCGTACGGTGTGGGTACAATATCCGCAGGTATGAAGGTGAGTTCACAGGAAGGCCGTGGATGTGACTACGACAATAACGGGACTGAATACTATCCACAAGCAGGTCAATTGACATACGACGAGATGACCACAGCAAAGGGCTTCTGGGACTTCGACAAGTCGATGACTTACGAGTCACAGATTGAAGACGTTAACATACCCCGGTCATGGCGTGTATTCAACCTGCCGGTATAGTCGTACACAAGCGATAGCGACAACAAATGAATAAATAGAGGGGTTCTTTTTTACCCCCTCACTATATTTTTTTTAAAAATGAGAGGTTAGATAAATGAAGACAGATAAACGCAATTTGATTATGATGCTAGCAGGTTGTTTGGTTTTGTGCTTAGTGGCACCACAAGCTGCTTTAGCACAGCCGGATACGTGGGTTACGTATAGCCCGGGCCGGACGTGGGCGGTAACAGATATTCGGCATATTGGTTCGCTGAATATGAGTCAGAATTATTCACATTCGTATTCTGGCAATAATGTGTCGGAAGAATTCGCTCATTCTTTTTATGCCAATGCTACTGAAGGTAAAACACGGATATATGACGTGCTGAGTGTAGTTCCCACGAACCGCGGGAGTAGGCTCTGGAGTGCAACTTCTATCGGCTATAATCCTTTGGGCACCACAGGACGGTTGTCCGGCGGAGAAGATACTACGGTGGGTGTTTCATACACGGCAAATCGCGCTCTGTGCCAGCCGGAGGGTCGTCTCTGTTCGTCTGCGGGTTCTCGTTTTATGCTCACCAACGGGTCTGTTCATACCAGTGCGAGGGCGAATACTCCCATGTCTCTGGCAGAGTATGGGTTCTCATCGCTGGGCGAAGGACAGGTAAGTACCGGGTGTAATGTAATCTCCGGTGTCGGTGAACCACAGACTAGTTATAGCCAGCTTATCACGGTGGAGGGCGAATTCAATATAGACTATAGCGCAAACTTTAACCTTTGATTTGTAGGGCAACTCTGAGGTCACATAACTTATCGCACGATAGCTATACAGGTTTATATTAACCACCGCGTATTCTTCTATTTATGTCTCAAAGAGAGCGAAGCAAGCTTATGCAGAAGAATATACTCGGGATAGCGGCGATATGTGTGTGCATATTTGCTTTTTTTGTTGTGGTCGCGATGCCGCCAGTTAATGCCGCCGCCCGCTCTTCTATTGTTATAACTGATGTATTGCCCACTACACTCCATCCTGGAGACACAAGAGACGTTATATTGACCGTTAAGAATAGCGGTGCTGGTGATGCGAGAGATGTCAGATTGGCTTTTCAAGCGGAAGACAAAAAGAACGTATCTCTCATCGGGGCCACAGAAGTCCAGATACCTGCGCTAAACGCAGGGCGCGAGAAGAAGGTAACAATCACCGTTCACGTAGATGAAGGTGTCCCGAATGGTGTTTATGCTATACCAGTCAAATATTCATGGAATGAATATTATTTTAATCCCGAACTTGGTTATTTTATAACCATACCGAATAATTTCTTTTATCATCCGGATGCGGGTGGTGGTTTTTTAGGTAACCCTGTGACATCGGACATCGCTTTCACAGTAAGAGGCAGTCCAATACTAACCCTTGTTGATGTACATACAGAGCCTGAGTACATAAGGCCTGGATCTAAGGGTGTTAAGATAGCTATGACAATAGCAAATACCGGCGAAGCGACAGCAAAAGAAGTCGAGGCGGAATTGGCTTGCAATGAAGGTATGACACCTTCCAAGTCGGGTGCTACCCATGTATATGTAGGTGGAATTAACGCGGGCAAAGCAATCTCAGCACCGCTTTATGTTAATATTGCAGCAGATGTGGCAGCAGGGGTTTATAACATTCCATTGGTGATCACGTATAAAGATACGGGGAACCGGGAATACGTATTGAACAAGAGTATGAAATTAGTGGTGGAAGGCAAGCCGGAGCTTGATATTTATTCGTATTATACAGATCCCACGAACCTAAGCGCGGGCGACTCTGCTGTGCTGCACGTAAAGGTACGGAACGTAGGATCAGAGCAAGCAGAATCGGTTAGCGTTCGTGTAACGGAAGCCGCCGACACACATTTCAATTTCAGTACGAAAAGCGATCACGTGGGTAATTTGAAGGTAAATACCGCTGACACAGCAGTACTGAAGTTCAAGGTAGATGCAAACGCAACGAATAATGTGTATCCACAGGGTTTAGAGCTAATATGCCGGGGGGACCCGGGCTCTGGTAATTATACCTTCAACGACAAAATCCAGTTGGAGGTGTTTTCGGTTATGTCGAATACGTCAAACATGTCGGTTACACCAGAAGCGCCTTCTCCTACAGCCCCTGGATTTGATGCTTTACTCGCCTTCATTGCTCTCTTCGTAATTTCGGTATTTCTATTGTGCCGAAAAAGGGAGAAGTAGAAGTGGATTTACAGAAGATTACACAGATTTCACACAAACTTTCCCGCAAAGAATGTTTGTGTCAATCCCGTGATAAAGAAGATGGTGCCCAGGACGACCATAAAAATAGCAATTACGACCATCGCGAACTCATATCTCCTACCGACAAAAAGCTTTCTCCCCCGAGAAAAAGAATAAGATACGAAGGAATACCAGACGAAATCCGAAAGGAAATGCCCTATTGTAACTAAAAGTATTCCTGTCAGGGCAAGCCACTCAAATCCCGTTAATAAAATTGGGTATCCTATTGCTATCCACCAGGGTATAAAAGAAGGATTAAAAGCAGTGAGTAAGAAACCACCAAAAATCGAACTGTTATACTTATTATACTTCACGCCACTTATTTCAGTGCCTATCTTTTCACCTTTTGAAGTCCGTGATTCCACTGCTTTTGCCTCTTTAACAATGCACGCGGACATCACTATGAGGGCAATCCCGCCTATTAGATATATCCCGGATTCGATTTGACTGAAATAGTTTTTCAATTCAAGCCCTAAAAGCACAAGTGCTGATATCAGCAAACACTCAACGGAAACGTGCCCTATCATAGTAAGTGGTCCGGCTAATGGCCCTTTCTTCAATGTATCGGAGATTACGAAAGCAAAAAGCGGTCCGGGTATCAAAGCTCCGCTCAAACCGGTTAGAAACCCCAGTCCTACCAGGAATGCACCGCTGACGAATGATGAAGGGTCCATCTATTTTAAACCAAAGCTCCTCACTTAATAACTGTGAAGCTTATATCTATTCATCCGTATATCTATTAGTAATAAAATGGAAGAAGGGCTTAACCTGACGGGGGGCTCGTAGCTCAGTGGAAGAGTGCCTCCTTCGCGAGGAGGAAGCCACGGGTTCAAATCCCGTCGAGTCCATAATATACGTATAAAAAAGGTGATGTAAATGCAAATGATGCCACAAATGGGATATGATAGAGCGATAACGGTGTTCAGTCCTGATGGAAGGTTATTTCAGGTAGAATACGCACGTGAAGCAGTGAAGAGAGGAACCACGGCCATTGGAATAAAGGCAAAGGATGGTGTTGTGTTATTGGTGGACAAAAGATTGACGTCTCGGCTGTTGGAAGGCGGTTCGGTAGAAAAGATATTCCGGATAGATGACCATATAGGGGCAGCAACTTCGGGTTTGGTCGCGGACGCAAGGGTACTCGTAGATAAAGGCCGGGTAGAAGCGCAAATAAACAAGATCATCTATGACGAGGCGATAGACGTGCAAAGTCTGGCGAAAAAGATATGTGATTTTAAGCAGGCCTATACACAAATTGGTGGACTCCGACCTTTTGGCACGGCGTTGTTGATAGGTGGCGTCTATAACGGGAATAATTATCTCCTTGAGACGGATCCAAGTGGGGCTTTGCTTGAATATAAAGCGACTGCTATAGGTTCCGGACGGACAATCGTGACAGAGATGTTTGAGGAGATGTATGAGGAGGACATCACGCTCGAAGGAGCACTCTTGCTCGGTTTGGAAGCTTTGTATAGGGTGACAGAGGGTAGTATAGATGTATCAACGGTGGATGCAGGCCTCGCGGAGTCAGATAAGAAACAATTCCGGATTTTGAGTGCAGACGAGTTAGAGCCGTATATACTTAAAGTGAAGAAGAGGAATGAGAAGGCAGTTAAGGAAAAGAGTAAAGAAGGTAAAGAAGATAAAGAAGAGAAGGAGAACTAAGGGCTAATGGTCAGTTTGGACAAGGCGGTGATAGCGAGGTATAAGCACGGTAAGAATATTTTTGAAGTACTTGTAGATCCGGAAAAGGTAGATGCCGTCAAAACGGGTGACTGTGTAGATATGGCCGATGTATTGGCCGCCGAAGAGATATTTGAAGATGTCTCAAAAGGTGATAAAGCAACAGAAGGCGATTTGATGACTGTATTTTCTACCACTGATGTAGAGGAAATAGCGAGTAGGATAATAAAAGAGGGCGAGGTGCAACTGACCACCGAGCAAAGACGGAAAAGAGTGGAGGAGAAGAGGAAAATGGTGATAAATCAAATCGCACAAATCGCCATAAATCCTAAGACTGATACTCCTCACCCACCCGCAAGAATAGAGATAGCGATGAAAGAGGCTAAGGTGCATATTGATCCTTTCAAGACGGTAGATGTGCTGGTAAGCGAGACGGTGAAGGCAATACGGCCATTAATACCCATAAAAATAGAGGAGACACAGATAGCAATAAAGATACCGGCTGCGTATACGGGACATGTATACGATCTAAAGAAGAAGTACAAGGTGACGAAAGAGGACTGGCAGGGCGATGGGTCCTACATAGCGATGTTAGAATTCCCTGCAGGTATGAGAGAGGACGTGTTCTCGTTTTTGAACATGATGACGAAAGGTGAAGTTGAGACGAGGATTGTGAAGTGAGATAATGTATAAAATAGTAATCCCCGGTGATTTTGTTTCTGATGATGCAAAACGAGCAGGAGAAGGAACGTACGTTGAAGAAGGTAAAGTCTATGCCACGACCTATGGTGTAGTAGATGATAAGGGAGATATAAGGGTGGTGGCGTTTAACGGGAAGTATCTACCGACAAGGGGCGATGTGGTGATAGGCAAGGTAATTGAGATTTCGTTCCCATACTGGATCGTGGACATTGCCTCGCCTTACGAAGCGCGAATACACATGTCGGAAATTTCGACACGGGGTGGAAAGAGAATAGAGTTTGGGGACATGAATACGATTCTGGATTTGGATGATTTAGTCGCGGTGAATGTATTAAACGTGGATGCGCTGATGAGAATAGACTTGGGCTTGAAGGAAGATTTACAGATAGGGCGGGGTAACGGGCGGTTAATAGAGGTACCACCCACTAAAGTGCCCCGTATTATAGGACGGAAAGGTTCGATGATAAGGATGTTAAAAGACAAATGTAACTGTTTTATCTTTGTCGCAAAGAACGGTCGCATTTGGATAAAGGGAAAGACAAAGGATATAAAGCTCGCATCTGAAGTGATATTAATGATTACAAATGAAGCGCATACATCCGGTTTAACGGACCGAGTGGCAGAATTTTTGGATTCCGTCAAGACAGAGAGGTAAAAGAGAGATAGGATAAAGAGTAAAATGAAAAAAGAAGGAGAGATCGAGTTCATAAAAGACGGAAAGAGAGTAGATGGTAGAAGTTTTGATGAACTTAGGAATATAAAGATAGATGTAGGAGTCCTAAAGAGGGCAGATGGGTCTTGTTATTTCGAGTTAGGTAATAACAAGGTGCTAGCTGCTGTATATGGGCCAAGAGAGATGCACCCAAGACACGCTCAGGATGCAAAGATGGCTGTGGTCAAATTCCGGTACAACATGGCACCTTTTTCGGTTGATGACCGGAAGAGACCGGGACCTGATAGAAGAAGCGTGGAGATTTCAAAAGTAAGTAGAGAAGCATTAGATCCCGTCATTCTAAGGGAATACTATCCGAAGGCTGCGATAGAAGTTTATGTAGAGATACTTCAGTCGGATGCCGGCACGAGAACAGCGGGGATAAATGCTGCTTCGGTTGCCCTAGCCGACGCGGGGGTACCAATGAGAGACCTGGTTTCTTCTGTTGCTGTGGGCAAAGTAGGCGGAGAAATAGTCCTGGATTTGAACGCGGTGGAGGATAATTATGGTGAAGCAGATATGCCGATTGCGATGATCGCAAGGAGAAATACGATAACCGCGCTGCAAATGGATGGGAATCTGACAAAAGACGAGTTTGAAAAAGGACTGAAGCTTGCAATGAAAGCTTGTCAACAGATATATGAATTGCAACGCACGGCGTTAATAGGGCGCTACAATAAGGGCGAGAGTGCGAAGCTTAAGGATAGCGGTACGTAGGAACAAGGAGAAATAGAGATGGGACTTGAAATTATGGATGATGTAAGGAAAGATTTTGTTCGTAACATGCTAAGTGAGGGTGATAGAGAAGATGGTAGAGGTTTCCGCGAATACCGGGAAATAAGTCTAAAACGGGATATAATGAATAAGGCGGAAGGTTCGGCATGTGTGAAACTAGGGGATACAGAGGTTTTAGTAGGCGCGAAACTCGAAGTTGGCTCGCCTTTCCCAGATTCTCCGACAGAAGGCGTATTAATAACGAATGCGGAGCTTGTTCCGTTGGCGTCACCCGAGTTTGAGTCGGGGCCACCAAATGAAAAAAGTATACAATTAGCGCGAGTTGTGGACCGAGGAATCCGTGGTTCAGGGGTTATAGACTTGGGAAAATTGTGCATAGAAGAGGGGGAGAAGGTGTGGATACTATTTTTAGATATACATGTATTGGACAACAATGGTAATCTGGTAGATGCGGCTGCATTAGGCGCTATTGCTGCGCTTCAGAATATCCGTGTACCGAATGAAAAATATGGCTTAACAGGTGAAGAAACACTCCAAGTGCATGATACTCCAGTGGCTGTAACGATGGTAGAAATAGACGGGACTATTGTGGTAGACCCGACCTGTAATGAAGAGAACGCGGCTACAAACAGGTTGACGGTAATTTCCAATGCCGATGGTTCTTTGTCCGGGCTACAGAAGACCGGGAGTTACGGTATGAAGGAAGAAACGATAGTGGAGATGGTGGAGCTAGGAATAGAAAAGGCGGGGGAGATAAGAGAAAAGTTCCTTAATGTGCCTTCCTAAGACTTTCCTGAGATGAAAATACCGAAAGTTTAATTAATCGGGAACTATATTATTAGTAATAGGGTGATAGTAGCGGATGTTAGAGCCAGACAATTTCGTGGTGAAGGAATATTTCAGGAAGAGAATAGGGGATGAAGGATTGAAGATAATGATGACCGTCCCCGAGGGTGAGATAACGGATGAGGAGATCGCAAAGCTAAGCGATACGAAACTCACAGCGGTAAGGAAAACGTTATATAGGTTATACGAGAATCGGATAGCGGAGTACAGGACTGAGCGGGATGACAACAGTGGCTGGATTACCTATCTGTGGCGGTTTAATTACAATAACGTGAAGAAGATAATGGAAGACGAAGCGGATGGTAAACTAGCGGAGCTAAACGGGCAGCTTGAAGAGGAACAGAAAGGTGTGTTTTATCAGTGTGAGTGTCAACGTGTTTTATTTGAAGAGGCAGCGGCTGATAACTTCTTGTGTGCCGAGTGTGGCGCGAATTTTGAGTATGTTGCTAATGAGGATTTAATAAGTTCGTTAGAGGGGCAGATAGCGAAGCTAGAGAAGTGGAAAGAGAAGATAAAGAACGAATAAACAAAGAGTGCACAATGTTGTTGAGAGGTGCGGGATGTAAAGCCTCGGTAATTAAACATTGTGTGGCGGTTGCAGAACTTGCGCTGGAAATCGCTGTTAACCGAAATCGTATTGAGGGTTCGGATAATGTAGATGAGCAACTGGTTTATACGGGTGCGTTGCTACATGATTTAGGTAGAGCTCGCACACATGGTGTGGATCACGGCGTTGTGGGTGGCGAAATGGCAAAAGAGTTAGGGCTACCTGAAACTGTGGTGAGAATATTAGAACGGCATGTAGGTGCGGGGATAACGGCGGCGGAAGCGAAGACACTGGGGTTACCCGCGAAGGAGTTCATGCCAGAGACGATGGAGGAGAAGGTAGTAGCAGATGCCGATAACTTGATTAGTAGAGCGAGAAGAACGAGCATAGAAGAAGCAATAGCGGACTTGAAGAGGAAGTTAGGTACAACGCACCCAACCATAACTAGGGCAATGGCGCTACATGAGGAAGTGATGGGTAACGAGTAACACAGAATTCAAAACATCCCTTTCTTTTAGGATTTGGTGCTTCAATCTTTATCGGCTCAATGCAGTTTCCCTTAGCTTATCTTTCAACTCTAACTTGGTTATCCTCACATTAGATGGATGTATGGGTCGTGGCACCTCGGATAAGTCAGACCTCGCAACGACAACTCCTTCCACTGTTATCTTCTCCCGCTTCAGGTCTATGGTCCTTACTTTTCCTGTCGTTCCTTTATCGTCCCCTCTCATTACCTTTACTGTATCCCCTTTTCGCAGCGGAAAGCCCCTCTTCTCATATTTACCCTGCAGTTCGTCAGAAAGCAGTGCACCCATGAACTTGTGTCGCACGTGCAAAGGTGCGTTATACCTTGCTTTTCTCTGTTTCCGTGGCTGTTTAGATTTTTCCATTCTCTTTCATCACCTCAAACCTGTTCGGTTAATTTACTTCACTAATGTTGTTTATTAACCTTTTCAGATATAAAATAAAAGTGGCTGAGTTTATGAATTTGTTATGCTCGAATATGATGTCGTGGTGGTGGGTGCAGGACCTTCGGGCTGCATGGCCGCGAAATATGTATCGAAAGCGGGAGCTTCTACGTTAATTGTGGAGAAGAGTGCAGAACTAGGTGAACCCATACAATGTGCGGGGCTTATAAGTAAAAGAGCGATAGAAGAGAGCGAACTGAAAGATGTAAAACCATTCATAAACAACGAGATAAAAGGTGCTATTGTTCGTTCGCATTCCTACGAATTGAGGATAGAAGTACCATCGCCGGAGAAGAGTGCATTTGCCATAAGGCGAAACGTTTTTGACAAGGCATTGGCAAAAGCGGCGCAGGAAGAAGGTGCGGACATAATTCTTGGGGGCAAGTTAAAGAAGATAAAAAAGGGATGCGGAGGGGAAAAGCAAACATTATTAGTAGATACTGTGGATGGCAAAGTGGAACTAAAAGCAACCGTTGTCATTGGCGCTGACGGTGTGAAGAGCAGTGTGGCAAAGATGGCTGCGATGACCGCCACAAGAAACTACTTGAACTGCGTGCAAGTGGAGGGCGAATATGATGCGGACGAAGCATTTGCAGATATTTTTGTGGGTAGAACCATAGCGCCGGGTTTCTTTGCATGGACTATCCCACTTGTAGCGGAAAAGGTTGCTCGGATCGGTCTATGCACAGATAAAAGGTGTTCACCGCATCCAAGTCCAATGCCGTTTTTTAAACGGTTTTTGGCTGAGCATCCAGAAATTGCAAAGAGGTACAAAGGCACGCAGTCAGGTTTCATGGGTGGCGCAATCCCCATACCCGCAGGTGCAGGACTGCAAAGGCGAATGCAAGGTCAGAGTACAGTGAAAATAAATGACGGCAACGGTATTATGCTAGTGGGGGATGCAGCGGCACAGGTTAAGCCGATCACGGGCGGAGGCGTATTTTATGGCTTGAAATGTGGTAAGATAGCGGGGGCGATAGCGGCAGAAGCGTGTTTGAAGAATGACATGGGTGTGCTGCGCGAGTATGAAACTAAGTGGCGGGCGGAGATAGGGGCAGAGATAGCGTTTGGGTTGAAGGTGCATAAATTGCGGTGTATACTCAACGATGGAGACTTCGATACGATATGCCGGGTACTATCTCAAGAGGATATGTTGCAGCGAATAACGAAACATGGCGATATGGACTATCAAGCACTGGCATTCCGTGAATTTTTAAAAAATCCTGTACTTTTCAAATTAACAGCAAGGAATATTATAAAATATTTATATGCTAAGCGAAGATTAGGTAATTAAGAAAAGGGACGTATAAAATGGCAAGGATGTATGCAAGGCGGAGAGGTAAGTCTGGGTCTAAGAGGTCGCTTAGCCGCAGGACGGGGGCACCGGAATGGCTAGATTTGTCGGCGGAGGAAGTAGAGACGAAGGTAGTTACGCTGTATAACCAGGGACTTTCAACAAGCGAGATAGGTATAGAGCTTAGGGATAGCTATGGTATGCCGTGTGTTGCACATGTCACGGGAAAAAAGATGACGGGTATTTTAAAGGAACAGAATATTGCACCCGAGATACCAGAAGACCTACAGAATTTGATGCGAAAAGCGCTTCGAGTCAGGAAGCACATAGAATTGAATAAGAAAGATGTCCATAATAAAAGAGCACTACAGTTAACGGAATCTAAGATAAGACGGCTTGTAAAGTATTATAGGCGTGAAAAAGTTTTAGCTATGGATTGGCGCTACAAGCCAGAAATTGCTGAATTTGTTCTTAGGAGGTGATATTGAAACATGAAAGGATATGGGGAGATATTGGTGGGACTTCTGTTAGTCGTTTTGGGCGTAGCAGGGATATGGTATTTCCGTGTAGATGTATTGACTATTATCAAAGGAGTAATCGGCATAATCGTGTTGTTAGTGGGTGCGGTGTTTTTGATGATTGGCGTGAGTGACGTGAGAGATAAAGGAGAAGAAGAGTTGACAATGGACACAGAAGACATAAAGGGCGAGGGTGAATAGTGTGGGCGCGATTAAACCGGCGTATATAAAGAAATTGGGAAAGCAACTGATACGGGAAGTGGATGAGTTCACTGATGACTTTGACGCAAATAAGAAGATGGTGGAAGAGTACACGAATATAAGGAGTAAAGGCGTACGAAACAGATTAGCGGGATATATAGCACGCAAAAAGAAGGGTAGTAGTGAAGAGGATTGAAATGCTGAATATACAGGGGGCGTGTCCTGCGCTTATAACGCCTTTTACCAAGGATGACGAAGTAGATGTAGAAGGTTTGAGGCGATTAGTGGATTATATGGTAGAAGGTGGAGTAGCAGGAATAGTCCCGTGTGGTACGACAGGCGAGTCGGCAACACTTTCTAAGGAAGAACATAAGCGAGTGGTAGATGTGGTTGTGGACTGCTCAAAGGTGCCGGTAATAGCGGGTACGGGCTCGAATAACACTTCTGAGGCGGTAGAACTCACGAAACATGCGGAAGATGCCGGAGTTGACGGTTGCCTCTTGATTACGCCATATTACAATAAACCGAACGTGAGTGGGCTGAAGGAGCATTTCAAGCGGATTGGTGAATCGGTGGAGTTGCCGTTGATTTTGTACAATATCGCTTCGCGGACGGGATTGAATATGACTGCGGATACGATGGTAGAGCTTGCGGCGGAGGTCGCGAATATAAAAGGTGTGAAAGAAGCTTCGGGCGATTTGAAACAGGTGGGTGCGGTTATAAAATTGGCTAAGGAACGTGATTTGGAGTTCACGGTAATCGCAGGTGATGATTTCCTTACGCTGCCTATAATGAGCTTGGGTGGAACGGGTGTGATTTCGGTGGCTGCGAATATTGTACCGAAGCCGATGAGTGATATGGTGGCTGCGATGTCGAAAGGCGAAGTTGAGAAGGCGCTGGAGACACATCTGCAGTTGTTTCCGCTGTTTGAGGCGATGTTTCTGGAGACGAATCCGATACCTGTGAAGAAAGCAGCGGAGATTATGGGGTTGGCGTCTGGAGATGTCCGGCTGCCGTTGGGTGCGTTGAGTGCTGCTAACGAAGCGAAGTTGAGGCGGGTACTGGAAGGGCAGGGGCTGGTGTAGTAAGGTACGGGCAGGTAAAATTTAAAAATGCTCATAACCAAGATCGGTTATACTTCACACCGCCACAGATTGAGCTTTTTCAACCCTCTGAACTCGTAGTCTGAAGAAACTTGTGCCCTTATTTGTATGTGATTTCGGTTTGGTTCTGCCAATAAAAAGCGCAGTTTATGCCGGTGCTGAGTATA
>DAOUUS010000079.1 GCA_030668065.1 Candidatus Methanophagales archaeon | reverse complement strand
TCTTTATTCGACTCGACTAAAATATGCGGTATTGGTGTGGGTATAACCTCAAATTGCCGTGATGCCCGGCCGAATTTTACTGTTAGCCTGTTAGTTTTACCGCACATATTGAGAAATATCATTTCTGAGTTTAAATATATGGTTCTTTCCCGTGTGGTCTTCGTAAACCTGTTCAAGCTGCTTGCACTCTTTAAACCTATTGAGACATCCGGGTGCGTTCTGCCGTTCGGATTTTCCCACGTACACGTAGTTCGCACCGTATTTACGCATAACTACCAGTGTTTTCGAGATGTTGCCGTTGTAAGCGCGTTCTAAATCATCTTTGCGCTCCCAAATATCAAAGCCATGACCATAAGCCCAATTTACGTAGCCAAGTACCCTCAGCCGCCCGCCTATCATGCTCACTGGCGTATGAATGGAGTTCCAGGTTAAGAATACTGCCCGCTCCGGGACGTTCTCTCGTACCCATAGTCCAGTCGCATATTCGTCGGCATCTGCACAGGAATCGCGGGTAGATACATTCCAGGTCGCAACTAACGCGGAACTGAAAACCGAAAACACGAGCAGCAGTGTAATTGTTACTGCGACCAAAACCTTACGGCGCTTTGAATTTCTTGTGATGCCCGTAAACGAAATATCAGCGAGAAAACAGCCAGCAGCTACTGCTATCGCGATCCACGCATAGTGGAAGAACTTGTACATGTCCCAAACATTGGGTGTAAACGCTACGAAGTTCGGAAGTGCAAGCATCAAGATTCTACCTGCCCGAGGAATAGCGCGTGGAAGAATAGTAAATACGAAAATCAGGCTCCAAGCGTTCCGATCAGTACTGTATAAACACCGGCTCGGTCGTTCTTCAGATACGATGCGAGAACATAGAGCGATAACGCAAAGAGGAACACAAAAAATGCGTTTGTAAACACGATTAAACGTGGTAGGAATGCACCAAAAGCCTTTTCTAATATCGCAGTGTGTAAATCCACGAAGTAATGGTAGAACATGTCAACACCCGCGTAATAAGGCATTTGTGGTGGAAAGTTACCGTTATTTATGCTTGCGATTATTCCGTAGTGCATAGGCGTATCTTGCCAGTTGGAGCCGGTCAAAACGATATAGCTTTTATGCCAGACCCGGACACTTTTGCTGAGCACGGAAAAAGCGAATAACGCAATCCCGGAACTTAACAACACTCCTTTCAGTGAGCGCAGATCTAAATGCTGCTGTGGTGCCGGTTCGTGTGACTATTATCGCCATGTGTTGTTTCATAAGAGGTATGCGAAGCAAAAAGTTATTCTTTAACAAACACGTTTTTTTGTAGTATATGAGGGTTTGAAATGACGACATGGACAAAGCTGAAGTTAGGAAATAAAACGTTTTCATCCGTGGTGCGGATACTGGACGAGATGAAAGAAGTCGTATACGACAAACGGTTTTTAGCGACTGCGAACATGGGCATGGAACTGTACTACATGTTCAGAGACGTATCGAAGCACGACACGGACGCGGCTAAGATAAAAGCGCACGGGCTGAGATATGACATCACAATCATCCCACCGAATACGCTCGGCTCGGAATTCGTTAAAACCGCAGGACATTATCATCCCTTACTGCCTGACTCTAACCTAACATATCCAGAGATGTACGAAGTTTTGGAGGGCGAAGCGCATTATCTTTTGCAACGCCGGGCAGAGGGAACAGGTACAGAAAGGATAACGGATGTGGTATTAGTAAAAGCGAAAGAAGGCGATAAAGTTGTGATCCCACCCAACTATGGGCATGTCACGATAAACCCCTCGGAAACGGTTTTAACGATGGCTAATTGGGTCGCAAGCGAATTCGCCTCGATCTACGAGCCGATAAAAAGACGCTGCGGTGCTGCCTATTACGAACTGACAAATGGCGAATTCATAAAGAACGTGAATTATGAGACGGTACCGGATATTAGAGTCCTGAAGCCGTCAGATACATGGCTAAATGGAATAGAGCTGAACAACGAAGAGGAGATGTATGCACTGATTCGGGAACCCGCGAAACTGGCTTTCCTTACTAATCCTGCTCGTGTGTTCGCTTAAAAATCAGCCCTATTCTCCATGCGTTCCGCAACAGCCATAAACAAATCTGCTAACTCCTTAAGCCTACCACCCACTTCTATCTTTTCTCCGGGCTCCATTTCAGACAGGTCAATTTCCAGTAGCGATGAAAGATTCAGGAACCCCTCGAGAAGTGAATCCGCTTTATCTGATAATTCCGGGTCGGCATCTATTGCTAAAAGCATTTCCAGGGGGTCACTTCGCTCAACCTTTCGCATGAAGTTGCCCAAATCGCCTACTTCTCCTTCTAGCTCACCCATCGTCACGTACAAATCACCAAATTTGTCCAAACCATATGCTACACGCTCCAAATCGTATTTAGATAGTTTCGGCTTTTTTCTCCTTCTACTATGTCTACTATGCCTCATCGTTACCCCCTAATCACGGCTATGTTTACAATTGGGCAATGACCTTAATATATTTATCGTAATTAAGTTACTCTTAGCACATGTTCTCTTATGTAGGCAAGCGCGTATGAAGAAAGAAGAGATACTTATAGAAGCGTTGCCGTATATCCGCAGATTCTACGGCTCGAAAGTGGTAATAAAGGTCGGCGGGCATGCGTTAGTTGACGAGAGCATCATGGACTGTATCACGCAGGACATTGTTCTACTTAGATTCGTGGGTCTAAATCCTGTGATTGTGCATGGCGGTGGTCCGGAGATAACGAGGATGATGGAGAAGCTGGGAAAGAAACCCAAGTTTATTGATGGGCTTCGTATCACAGATGACGAAACGCTGGAGATAGCACGGATGGTACTCGTGGGTAGCGTTAACGAACGCATAGTATCGCTAATCGGGAAACACGGCGGTAAGGGCATCAGTTTGTCGGGTAACGATGGCAAGTTAATAGTGGCGAAGAAGAAACGGAAACAGAATGTGGAAGGCGAGGAGATTGACCTCGGATGGGTTGGCGAAACAGAAAAGATAAACGTGGAAATAATTGAGATTACAACAGCGCGAGATTATATACCCGTAATATCGCCAATCGCAGTGGATAATGCAGGAAACAGCTTTAACGTGAATGCCGATTCAGTTGCCGGTGAGATCGCGTGTGCAATAAATGCGGAGAAGCTGATATTGCTCACTGACGTCCCGGGATTGTTACGAGATACCGCGGACAGTTCAACATTGATTCCGCAGGTGACACACGAAGAGATAAAGGAACTCATGGCAACGGGCGTTATTGGTGAAGGAATGATACCAAAAATGGAGGGCTGTTTAAAAGCGACTTCGTGCGGCGTCACGGCACACATAATAGATGGTCGAAAACCTCATACTCTCTTGCTGGAGTTGTTCACGGATAAGGGCACGGGCACGATGATTTCAAGTGTGTAATCTTTAACAACCGGGTAATCGTGAATAACGCAGGGTTAAATCGCTTTTCTGAATTTGCGAGTCGTAATACCCTTTCTTTGTTAGGACACTTCCCGAATTTGTCGTGTGTAAATAACAAGCATCAAACGCACATGTAGCGAAAAGCTTATATGTAACCTCCTATGATATACACATAAAACGGATTTATCTAAGAGGAGAGAGAGAAATATGGATATGAATAGGAATAGGATATTAAAATTAGTAACAATAGTCGTTCTATGTGGTTGTGTACTTGGCATTGCAGCGGGTCAGGAAGACAAAGGGACTATCAAAATCACTTCGGACCCCACGGGAGCCATGATAGAATTCGATGGCGAAAGGGCTGTTGGTCCTATGTCAATAACACCAACCACGATTACAACGTCCCCCGGTACCCATACGATTAAGCTCTCACATGACGGTTATCAGGATTGGTCAACCTCGGTAGATGTAACGGCTGGCGGAATATCAGAAGTACATGGAACTTTGACGCCGGATCCAACACCAACACCCGCAGCAACAGGGTCTATCCAAGTCAGTTCTAACCCGTCAGGTGCCGCGATAGGGTTAGATGGTCAATGGAGTGGTATGATGGATAAAACACCAGATACGATACCAGATGTTGCAGCCGGCACACATACAATAGCGCTAAAACTCGAAGGTTATCCCGATTGGTCAACCTCGGTAAGAGTAGAAGCAGGCAGGACTGCTAATGTACACCATGAGTTCCCGGCACCTACACCCACACCCACGCCAAAACCAACCACAGGCTCTGTCAAAGTTACTTCTTCGCCTTCCGGGGCGTCTGTTTACTTAGATGGTACATACAAGGGAACGACAACACTCACTATTAATGACGTGTCTCCCGGGAAACATACAATCAGAGTCTCTCGTGAAGGTTGCGAGGACCGTTCAACAAGTGTACAGGTAACAGCAGGCGACACGGCTTACGTATCCCTGTCATTGTCATGCCCACCCGCGCCGAAAAATGGTTATATCCGCGTTACTTCGTCTCCTTCCAGTGCAGAAGTCCGCATGGACGGTGCATATAAAGGGACTACGACCGTTACCATATCGAATGTCCCGGTTGGCTGGCATAGAATTACGCTCTCTCTTTCGGGTTACCATAGCCAGTCACAAGATGTAGACGTATCAGCAGGCAGTACTTCATACGTGGATATAACATTGGACCCCGTCAGCTCACCTGGATCCATATCAGTCACTTCTTCGCCTTCCAAGGCATATATAGACCTGGACGGTGACTATACTGGCTTTATAACACCAAAAACTATTTCGGGTGTTTCAAAGGGAACGCATATAATAAAATTACGGTACAGTGGCTACTATGACTGGTCAACCTCTGTTAATGTAGCATCAGGACGCACCGCGGACGTATATGGCTCTTTGACCGTGAAATCGTCACAAACACCGGGTGCTATATCGGTCTCTTCAACGCCATCTGGTGCATACGTCAAGTCGCTGGATGGTATAAGCTATAATGGCGTATTAAGAACGCCCTGCACGATTCCGGATGTAAATCCGGGTACTCACGTAATTGAACTCACTCTTGCGGGTTATGAAGATTGGTCAACGAGTGTAGGTGTAAACCCGGGCGAAACAGCAGCCGTATCTGCAACGTTAGTACCAAAAGCGACACCCACAACCGGTACAATCTCTGTCAGTTCTGAGCCATCAGGCGCAAATGTGTACTTAGATAACGCATACAAAGGCGTAACTCCGGTTACTATCCCGGATGTGCCCACCGGGGCTCATACGGTAGAACTAAAACTGGACGGTTATTCTGATTGGACAACAAATGTAGAGGTGACTTCAGGCAGTTCGCAGCCCGTATCTGCGGTAATGGCTAAAGGTCCCGCGCCCACGCCCACGCCAGAATCTACCGCTACCTCAGGGGTGTTTGCTATATGTGCGCTGATTATAAGTGGTATTATTGTAGCGAAAATGCGCAGGTATAAGAAACGTTAAGCACGGCATTGGGGCAAAGTGAGTTAATATACTTACTTTGTGCTGTACTCCCTCTAGGGGCGGTGGTTGTAAAGCATTGGCGAAATCTCGCCGGAATAGCCACTAAAGTACGGAGAGGTCGTATTATAACTGATAGTTTGTAGGACGCCCACCAATTAAAAAGGTAAATTTTCAATATAAGGACGTCCTATAGCATTATACGTCCTCCAAAAAATCTATGGCATAACATGCGTCAAAAGAGATTAGAACTAGGAGAATCGTACAAAATTACCGTTATGGTTTTCCTGCTGATCTTCTGTCTGCTGGCAACCTTTTATTTCCAGTTTATCTTGAAGATTGAAATTATCTTTACTCATATATTCTATGTACCCATCATCCTCGCGGGTTTGTGGTGGTCACGTAAGGGTATAGCGGTTGCAGTATTCCTTGCTTTGCTGTTGTTAATTTCGCATGTCCTAAGCCCACTTGATACACCCCTCGATGCGGACGTGACGAGGGCACTCATGTTTGTGATTGTTGGTACAGTAGTTTCCATCCTGAACGAAAAGTGGCAGATACTGGAGGATAAACTGAGCAAGACTCTGGAGCACCGGGTAGAAGAGCGCACGGGCGAGCTAAGAGAAGCGCAGGAGAAGCAACGGGCGATTCTTGATGGCATCGGCGATGCCGTTATTGTTCTGGATAGAGACCAGAATGTCACATGGTCAAACGAGATCGCCGTGAATCAGTACGGAGCGGTTAACGGCAGAAAGTGCTACGAGACGTACAAATGGCTGAAAGAGCCGTGTCCTGATTGTATTGCCCGAGAAACGTATGTAAACGGAGTTGCAATGACAGCGGAAGAACCGGGCATCTTAAAAGATGGAACTCAAGTACATTTTATCGTCAGTTGCTCACCAGTCAGAAACTCGGAGGGGAAGGTTGTATCAGTTGTTCGAGGTACTCCACGACATCACCGAGCGGAAGCGTATGGATGATTTGATACGAACACAACGCGATCTTGGACTAGCGCTTAGCAATGCGTCCAGACTTGAAGAGACGCTGCAACTATGCCTTGATGCTGCCATCCACGTTTCAGGAATGGATTGCGGTGGAATTTATCTGGTGGACAAAGCATCTGGAACTATAGACCTTGCACTACATAAAGGCTTGTCGTCTGATTTTATTGACAAAGCATCGCACTATGATTCAGATTCAGAAAGAGCTCGGCTAATAATGACCGGCAAGCCAATCTACACACAATATCGTAAATTGGGTATGTCCTTAGACGAGATTAAAAAGCTTGAAACGATAGCTACCCAAATAGGAAGCGCAATTGCCCGTATAACTGCTGAGGCACAGATAGAATGAGCTCTGAAAGAAAAAGAAGTGTTATTGAAGGAAATTCATCATCGTGTAAAGAATAATATGCAAGTAATAGCCAGTTTAATCCGTTTGCAATCGCGGCATATAAAGAATAAAGAAGCCCAGGCACTTTTTACGAATTGCCTGAGTCGTGTCAACTCAATGGCACTCGTGCATGAGAAACTGTACCAATCCCCGGATATGTCAAGAATTGACGTTAATGAATATATCCAGGGCCTTACCGTTCAGTTGTTCGATCTGTATAACGTTCATCCGGCGGATATTAAACTGAAGACAAGAATTAACGATGTTTCTCTGGATGTTAATACCGCAACACCCTGCGGGTTGATCCTCAACGAGCTTGTCTCTAATTCTCTTAGGCATGCGTTCCCGGAAGGCACGCGAGG
>DAOUUS010000080.1 GCA_030668065.1 Candidatus Methanophagales archaeon | reverse complement strand
TCTATTTCCAGAGTCCTTCCTGCCAGAACTGCCTCTTCGTCAACGTTTACTGCTTTTGGCGTCTCCCAGACCAACGTTTCGTCTTCTATATGCCCCTCGTGTATTTTATATGTCTCTGCAAAAACGTCAAAATCCGTCTCGCCGTCTATTGGCCCCCCGGTTGAGTAAGGCACAATAAACGTGTATGTACCGTTAGATACTGTCGTTTGTGAATACACAAATTCTCTTCCCTGGTTTGTGGCCACATTTGCCGTTATCAAAACTAACGTACCGTTTGGTGCGGTTCCTACTATTTGCGCACCTTTTACGTATTCAAACACCTTCACGAAACTCACCGGTTTGATAAATTCAGGAGTTAGTTTTATCTGCCCACCTTCCATTTCTACACCGCGATGAAGATTCTCCGCTTCTGTCGTTGCGCTTTGATAATCGCCCTCATAATGTTCCCAGCGCCGAATATCGCCACTTATAGCGTCTTCAACGGCAAAAGGGATCAGGTACTGAGGCGATTCATGCACTAACCGATAGTGCTGCAAAGCAGGAATGGCTTCGGTCTTGATAACGGTGCGCGTACCGTCAAACAGGTGCAAACGTGCTTCCATTGTCTTGTAAAACTTTGTAGTCCGTTTCACTCTATATCCCTCTTTTGTCTTCACTTGCACGTAGTAGCCTTCCATGTCGCCCGCCCAGAGCATCATCGCACTGAACTTGTTATAGAGCGAATCCCAGAAATCCACCATCTTGTAATCGCTCACCACATATCGTACATCCAACGCATCTGCGACTTCGTTTGCCTCTGTCTCGTTCGTTGCAGTAAAGAATACACAAGCACCCGGTAGATTATCCCGATACGGGCCGCCAATACCCTGCTGAAAGTTATTAGCTACGGGAATCCGATGAGCGATGCGAGTGATCCAGTGACCGTAATCCCACCAGTTCATCACAGAATACGCTGATTCCGGGTACTCATAGCCGTTACGTGTTTCTGGCACTGCATATAAAGCGTAATAATCTACGCCTGTATCCGGGGTGCTATTCCGCATCCACGAAAGGGATTCATACCAATCATATTGTGGGCCGCTTTCACTCTTCGCAGTCGCTAATGTACGTCCTTCATATTTCGTTCCTGGTATACCAATCAACGGGAAAAACAGAACGAGTACAATAACCGCAAAAGCAATACAGGCATCTGTGTGTAACAACTTCTTCTCGGGTTCCTGCGTTTTTTTGGTCTTTGTCTTTTTACCTTTATTCTTCTTTATCTTTTCTCTCGCTCTATTCCGCTCTTGCTCTTCTCTTAAATCCACAAATTCGATGATTTGCCATGCGACAAAGCCACACAAAATCGCTACATTCACTGCGTAATACGCTGCAAATCTGTTCTGCCCGAAACATGCGAGTAGAATCACGATACTCCAGACGACAAAAAAAACCTCTTCCGACCTGAATTTTTTTGCAATGTTATAAACCATCCATGCAAGACCAGCGAGAGCGATAAAGAAAGTCGTGCAGAACCAGTTCAGGATATCGTCCCAACTCATTGGCTGAACCTCGGCAATCGCTAAATCAATCTCAGAAGGAGCAAATATGTACATAAGAGGCCCTGTCAGCGTTGCAAATAAAACGGGATTTGAAACTCGTAAAAGAAGTAACGCTATTACGCCAAATCCTAATATTGTTACTGGATACCAATACGGATTTACTTCTCGTGCTCTAAACAAAAAGGAGAGTATTGCAAAAGCAAGGAATACTGTTATGCCCATGAGCAGAGAAATAGGGTGGAATGACAGGAGAAAGCCGTGAGAAAGTGCAGGTGCTATCATAAATAATGGGATTATGAATACCGGCATGCTGATAATACAAAGATAATCGGTGCTCGTGTCCCGGAGATGGTCTATTGTGTATTGAACCAAAGCATATACAAGCAGAATGAATACGATAAGTGGCGCACCCATCCACGTGAGGAAATATAACCCGATTGAGAACCCTGCTAAAGACGAATAAACAAAAGGCATTTTTAAGGATTGCCAATCTCGATCTGGGAAGGAATAAAAAGTTATATCATTTTCTCTTGCACTCTTTAGCGCGAGGATAAAGAATAGTATGGCAATCGTGCTGAGCAGCGTCTCCATCGCGTGATGGTCGGTATAGCCCAACAGAGTACGAGCTAAGAACTGTCCGGGAATGATAGCGATTAGTGTTGCGGACATAAGCCCGGTACCGCGATTATACAACTCTTTTCCGATGTAATAAACAGGTATTATCGTAAGTGTACCCAACACTGCCGGATAAAATGCCGCTATCACTTCCATTTCATGCAGACCTAACGCCGAGCTGCTCGGTTCTATCACCCGTATGATAAAAGCAAGCGACATGTCAAAAAACGGGGCACCAAAAGGGTTGTATGTACCGAGAGGATAAGCGGTAAACGGATCGAAGTAGATACGATATGGGAAGTGATGTAGTGTGTTTTCAATAAGCCGCAGGTTATACCAGGGATCGTACACGGCAAAGCGCACAAAATGGTCTGTAAAAACGGTGTTATACGGTATCGCAGCTCGGATATAGAGCGCCAAGCAGAATATAAAAGCTAATATAACGCCACAGATCAAAGAAGTCCTTTTACTCTCTTTTAAAATTGCACTCATGCTTACTCGTTTCCTTCTTTTACATCTTATTTTACAGTGCGCTTATCTTAAAAATTAATGCTTCTTATTTTGTTATGCTGATGTATAAAATCATTACTATTTTTCTAATTGGATATGTATGACACTTAACAGGGGGGCGAGAGTAGGAACAAATGCCAGATGTATCGGTAGTAATCCCATCATTGAATGAGGAGAAGACGATAGGAAACTGCATTACAAAGGTAAAGGCGATGTTTGAGGCGCATCATATAGATGGCGAGCTCATTGTTGCCGATAACTCCACGGACAATACCGCAGAAATAGCGCGGTCTTTAGGTGCGATAGTTATTACACCCGAAAAGAGGGGATACGGTAATGCGTACCTTGCTGGGCTTTCGCACGCAAAAGGCGATTTTATTGTTATTGCTGATTCCGATGGAACCTATGATTTAGCGGTGCTACCAGATTTTTTAGCACCTTTGATGAATGGCGATGCGGACTTAGTCATCGGGAATAGATTTGGTGGCGGCATATCAAAGGATGCAATGCCCTGGCTACATCGCTACGTAGGAAACCCGGGCTTAACCCGGATTTTGAACTGGCTATTTAAGATTAACTTATCGGATACGCATTGCGGCTTTCGGGCGTTCACGAAGGCAGCATACGAGAAGCTGGATTTAAGCACTGGCGGGATGGAGTTCGCATCCGAGATGATTGTGGAGGCCGCGAGAAAGAACCTGAAGATAAAAGAAGTACCAATAGCGTATTATCCAAGAATCGCGCCTTCAAAACTGAATTCGTTCAGCGATGGCTGGCGGCATCTGAGGTTCATGATGCTCTATAAGCCCATACCGTTCCTATTCATCCCGGGGATGTTGGTATTCTTGCTTGGTGTGCTATTGAGTTTGACAATCCTTCTACTCGGTAATGTGGAGACTTCGCACATGCACTCACTCATTCTCGGTAGTATACTTGTTATCATCGGTTTTCAGACAATAGCTATGGGCATATTCATGAAGGCATATGCTGTTGTGCACGGGTTGAGTGAGAAAGAAGGTTTAATTAAAAAGCTGCTTGACTATCACTCACTGGAACTTGAGCTGATCCTCGGTGCTGTGCTGCTATTGGGCGGGTTGGTTATTGGATTAAAAGTGCTGCATACATGGATAAGCGTTGGTTTCGGGTCGCTATCCGAGATAGAATACGCAGTTGTGGCTATGTTACTTGCTGCAATCGGAATACAGGTGATATTCACCGCGATTTTTTTGAGTGTGCTGTTGCTGGAGGATTGCGATTGAACTATCCGCTTTCTCGTTGTGTCTATTAGTTGGGCTCTCGAAAATCCCTTACCCTGTATTCTGCCTTATAAGGCTCAAAAACAGTATTGTTGTGGTGATCCGCCGACAAATGGATTGCCCAATAGCCATATTGTCCCTCATCCAGGAATAGCTCTATCGAAGTGGTATCATAGACTTCCTTAGAGTTTGTGATATTCTCTGAGGAATAGTATTTCCAGTAAGGGTCTATTATAGCCCAATTCGATAATCTACGCCAGTTGCCACCTGTGTATATCATCCCGTAGGCGTGACTGCCCGAAGAGCCCCATGCTATCGTCTTGGGCCCTAAACTTTTATATGCCAACCGGCAGAGGTCACGTGTGTAATGAACACAGACCGCCGAGTCTTTCTTGGGTGATTCGAGACTCGTGTACTGTTTTATCCAGGTTATTACGCGCTCCGGGTTTTGGGGATACACAACTTCGTCAAGAATAAACGTGGACTTTCTTCTCCGTTCGAGCGTATAATCTGATAGGTTCCAAATCGGGATACTTTCCTCGACCTGGTAGCGGTAATTCAGCGGTACATGATCCGCGAAATAATAAAAATCTTGGTGGTCACAGCGAAAATCAGCATTCAAATCCCACGGTACGTACCCACTATAACGTTCGTTAAAGTGAGATTTCAATATGTCCAGGTCTAACTGATTGATATACCCATCGTCATTAAAGTCGAGATCGGTCAATGCACCGACAGTTTTCCCGCCTTCCGTTTCTGCAGCTACACATGCTCCGGCTATGATGCTGTAGATCATAAAAAACACCATGCTTAAATACAAAAATACGGTAAGCCATTGTCGAGTAGGGGTCATAGCCTCTGCCTCTCTGAAACTGGTATCGTGCAGGTTATTTCGGTGCTTAAACGCTTTGCTTGCGTTTCCGTCCTGTAACTCATCTCCATAGCTTCGCTAGAACCGGGTACTTGATTGGGTTCCGTTCTGCGGCGGCTTCTACTCGCTAGCTGGATTTGCAACTTATGTTTTTCGCGTGACATACTCATATTAACACCTAAAACAATACTCCGAGAAGAGCAATGCTAAACTATTGTTATGATGAACATTATAAAGTCTTTTCTGTTTCGCTCGGCTAAGCATTTTTATTATTCTTTCCCCGCGACTCCTGCTGCTTCAAACGTGGCCATCTCCCGCAGTATCTTACATGATGCGTCCACGATACCCATACCCAGTGCGGCACCTGTGCCTTCTCCCAGTCGCATATTCAAATTTAGCAGTGGCACGAGTCCCATGTAGTCCAAAATAGCGCGATGGCCCGCTTCAACAGAGAGATGTGATGCAATACTATATTCTTTAACTCTCGGACTGAGTTCGTATGCGATAAGTGCAGCGGCACCTGCGATGAAACCATCTACAACAACAGGAATACGATGTGCAGCGGCTGCGAGTATCGCCCCGGCTATACCGCCAATCTCAAATCCGCCTATTTTCGCTAATATGTCTATTGCATCGCCTCGATCCGGCTTATTAATATCTAACGCTTTTTTTATTTGCTCTATCTTTCGCGTCAGTCCTGCATCGTCCAGGCCCGTGCCACGTCCTGTTACCGTCTCGACCGCTTCGCCCGTTATAAACGCTGTAATTGCACTGCTTGAGGTCGTATTCCCTATGCCCATGTCTCCAACACCCACAATATCCACCCCGTTCTCCAGCACATTCTCCAACACTTCTATTCCCGATTCTATTGATTGCTTCGCAGCGTCATAACTCATTGCTGCACCCTGGGTCATATTCGCTGTTCCATACGCGATTTTATTGCCAATAAAATTCTCAGTTTTGTTTGTAATCGCGAAATCCGCAGCAACGCCCATGTCCACTACAACCACCCGTGCACCGATATGTCTTGCAAGAACGTTTATTCCGGCACCACCATTGATGAAATTATAAACCATCTGTAACGTAACTTCCTGGGGATACGCGCTCACGCCTTCAGCCACAATGCCGTGGTCGCTTGCCATTGTTAAAATCACTTTGTGCTTTAGCTCTGGCATATAATTCCCTGTTATCCCGGCAACTCGCACCGAAATGTCTTCTAACACGCCTAAACTACGCAGTGGTTTCGTGAGTGTGTCTTGCCGTGCCCGCGCAGCTTCCATTGCCTCGCCGTTTAAAGGTTCTATCCGTTCGATAGTTTCTTTTAATCTGTCCATATAGGACTCATGTGACTAACTATTTTTAAAGCTATCTTTTTGCGTTACGGATGTAATGTTTTGCAGGGTAATGCAAGAGGCTGTATATCTAAGGTTACCCTAACATAGTAGCCTAGGTATTCAAAGAGATATGGATTTAACGGGCGGGAGTATCGTTGCCATAGAACAGAACGCCGGGGGATTCGTGGACCGACGTCTGTACCTATTCCTGGAGTTCCGGGCAGAATATCATAAAGAAATAACATAAAACGGGTCAGGCTTATTCCTATCGCCCCAACGTGCATCGGCTGACCAGGCGCCATCGGGTTTTTCCTTTTTACGCGTGTTTACCTTGATAGTCCGTTCATCAGGATCAAATGTTAGATGGGTTTGATAGATCATAGTGGTACCCAAGTTTTGATGGCCCAGAAGTTCCTGGATCGTCCTGGTGTCAAAACTATTTTCCAATAAATGTGTCGCGAAGCTATGTCTTAGTGTATGAACAGAAGCATTTTTCGTGATGCCTGCTTTTTCAACCGCGGTTTTGAATGCCTGCTGCTGTGATGCGGGATGTACGTGGTGACGGCGCACAGCTAGGAATTGTAAGTGTAAAGAAGGATAAGCCACCTTTTCCATGTAACAAAAGACATATGGGGCGGTATGGCATGAGATGAAATAATTTTCGAGTACACCTTAGCATCAGATATATGAAAAATTGATTTTTACATAGCTATTCATATACTTGAGAAATAATAGAATAACGATAAAAAGTAATGTTAGACAGCTTTTAATCGAATTGCTAGATAGGAGTGATCATGGCAGATAAACATCTAACTCCAAAAACCAATGTAGTTTCCAGGGGGATATTTTTGTCGATTTTGATAGTAAAAAGCCTATATAGCACCTGTTACAATGTAACAACTAATGAAAAAGGATAAAGTAATACTAACAAGGGTAGATGTGGGTATTGCAGAGCGCGTAGAATACATTTCAAGTAACTCAAAAGACCTTGAACTG
>DAOUUS010000144.1 GCA_030668065.1 Candidatus Methanophagales archaeon | reverse complement strand
TCAAAACAGGCCGGTCAACAACTGTAGAATAATCACAATGACAGCACCGATTACGCCACCAATCGCACATATCAGAATGACAAGCCATGAGTACGCGATGTCCAATCCAAGAACGAGGTTTGCAACAAAAAGAATAATCAACCCCAGGATTGAGTTTATGATCAGATATATAACGCTCTTGAACACTCGGAACAACAAGTAGACTATTACAATCATAGCAAAAAGAATAAGCAGTTCTGCTAACATCTATTCGCACCTCCTACCAACCTTATTGCGGCTTCATACACCATTCCCGGCTCTTGTTGCTTTATCCTCATCGGTTCATTCATGGCTTTATCCGAGTAGCAGGAACTACTACTGGTAGTTTATCCCTTTTTCGGCATATAGCTTCGTGCCTCATTCTATTACCTCTATATTAGCGCACTATATAAAGGATTCATGATGTAGAGTCCGAAATTATTTCGTCAAGAAACTTCACCTCAACTTATGGTGAAACTAACAGACAAAAAGATCGAATGGGCAGTTAAGCAGGTAATCAACAAAGGTGAAAGCACGGGGATGGTTGCAGCGATATATGGTGTCTCAAGGAGAAGAATACAGCAATTGGTGAAGTATTATAGGGAAACGGGGGCCTATGCTTGATAAGAAAAGAAGACCCAAAACTCATCTTAGCGATGATGAGAAGCGGAATAATCCGCAAACGAACGGTAAGATCAAGCGGTGGTTTTAGGAGTACAGAAGA
Organism: Candidatus Methanophagales archaeon; assembly: GCA_030668065.1. Classification (GTDB taxonomy): domain Archaea; phylum Halobacteriota; class Syntropharchaeia; order Alkanophagales; family Methanospirareceae; genus QENJ01. Next base: position 4,068 of record DAOUUS010000144.1, on the reverse strand, counting down.
CATAGGTGGAGGTTTGATTCTGCTTATGCGTTTGCAGAGTGGTACAATAACCGTGTCCATGTGGCACTTGATCTGGAATGCTTTGAAACTCCAAATGAGGCATTTATCCGGAAAATGAGATGTGAGAACACGCTTGGAATGTTCATCAAGTGGAGTGAAAGGGAGGTAGGTTTATGAATGAGAACTGTCTTACGAATAGTAAGCGAAATAATATTAGGACTCAACACCATGAAAAGAATAAGTATTTCAGAAATGCAAGCACAAAAATATATCTTTTTCCAAACGAAAGAGAAATGAAATGAGAATAGAAAAAACTACAAGCATAATAATAGAGATTATCGCAATTATATTGGCGATAAAGATTTTTTCCTTTATTTTAGCTCCTCTATCTTGGGCTCTTTTAAAAAATCAGATCTGCGATATTATTTCACTTTGGAACCGATGGGATGCTCCACATTATATATATCTAGCAAAGAATGGCTACACCAATGTCGGAGAAGGGAGATATTTTATTGTTTTTATGCCTCTGTACCCTTTTTTGATAAGAGTCTCCGCCTTTTTCACCAGGAATTACGAAGTCTCTGCACTGCTAATATCTAACTTCGCCTCGGTCTTCGCGGGTTTCTACCTTTACAGACTCGCAAAAGTTGATTATCCTCATAGCACGGCACTAAAAAGCGTTTTTTATTTTTTAATCTTCCCCACTTCTTACTTCTTAATCGTAGGCTATACCGAAAGTTTATTTTTGTTCTTGTCGATTGGCTGCTTCTATTATGCGAGGAAAGGTAATTGGTTCCCAGCAGGTGTGATGGGGATGTTCGCATCAGCTACAAGAATCACCGGGCTCATTCTCATCCCTGCTTTGATCTATGAGTTTATTTCGCAAAAATCGACATCCGAATCTAAGAGCAAGAACGTGAAAGACGGTTTATTCCTGTGCATGATCGGTTTCGGGTTTATATTTTATCTCGTGTTGAACTATTCAGTATTTGGAGATGCTTTTGCGTTTCTCGCGGTACAAAGGGAACATTGGTTTAAACATCTCGCACCGCCCTGGGAAGGTTTATTTGGAGCTTTGTGGAGCATTTTATGCAGAGACACCGCGGAAAAAGTGCTTGTGGGGGGTGCAGAACTCGTATTCGGATTGTTTGGCTTAGCTTGCATTATTTACGCAATCATCATAAAATTACGCCCTTCTTACACCATTTACATGATCCTTACATGGCTCCTGGTGACTTCTACAAGTTATTGGCTGAGTATTCCGCGTTATACACTCTCTATGTTCCCTATTTTCATCGTACTCGCTATTATTGGTGATAAGCGAGAAGCGCTGCATTATGTGATGACCATTGCATTTCTGTTGTTTTACAGTTTCTTCCTCGTTCTTTTCACGCAGGGGCACTGGGCATTTTGAACCAGATTTGGAATAATAGTCCTTTTACCTTTATATAGGGATTTCTAAAATAGTACTAGCACCCTCCACCAACCACCAGCAAAACACAGCCCATCGTCCCCCAATCAACTGGAACGACATTCTATATAGTTGCCACCCAAAACGACAAGGTATAATAGACCCGTACCTATAATACAAACTTTGAAACCGAAAAAATTATAAAGTGATGTGTTTTAAGACTTATTTAGGTAATTCAAATGAAAACACCACTTGTACCTGCAGAAGATGATCTAAGAGGGGTGTTAGCGCGAAACGTACCAGGGATATTCGAGCAACGAGAAGTGCGGAAAATAGCGTCTAAATTCGGAATAAAGCTGCTAGATAGGACAATTAAGGTGCTGAAGATTGTAATCATCTCTATGTGCTACGGGACGAACATAACCTTCGTGATAAGCGAATTAAAGGCTAAAGCATCGTTAAGAGAGTTCACAGGCGTGTACAATGTCCTAGATGCCAAGGAGGTCTACAGGCTTTTAAGCGGGTTTACAGTCGAACAGTTCGTGGATATGGTGCTAAGAATTGTAAACACCGTTTGTGGAAAGCGAAAGAGCGGAAAAATCATGATAATCTGAGATACCACCAATTTAACGGTGAATATCAATTGGTTTAAGAAGAAATATACAAAGGCCGATTTAAAAGATAAGGACTACAAATGGGCTTATTCCAAGTCTAAAGGTTATTATATCGGCATGAAGCTCGTTTTTGCTATTGAATACCCTTCTCTAAAGCCGTTGGCCGTTCTCGTCTTCCCTGGTGGTCCCAGCGACTCAAAGATCTTTGATGAAATTGTGACTGAGCTAATGAGACGTAAAATATTGGGAAAAGGTGATTCATTTGTGTTAGACAAGGGATTTTACGCTTACAGGCATTATATCGAATGTTTAACCGAGTACGGCATCGTACCACTGATATTTCCGCGGATTAATTTCAAGCTCGAAAAGGTGTTGAATCACATACAACTCACCTTAGATTTCTTTAACGACAACCTAAGTCGTGTAAAGGAGAAAATACGGCATTTAGAGACCATTCTTGCAGAGTTTAAGCATTATATTCTCAATTGGAAGCAACTTAAGCCGAAAAGGTCTTTAATTGAGGATGTTTTTAAAGTAATAAAAGGTACGTTCTCTTTAAGTAGGATACATAGATTTACACTGGCATCGATAACAAAGATTGCTTCTTTGGGTGTCGGCGTGCCTCGTAAACTAATCAACAGGAGGGTTAAAATCCCTCTCCTGTGCTGTTTACCCGTATCGGTGCAGAAGCCAATAGTGGCAGGGTGTCCCTCGTGAAGGGGGATCTGAAGAGCCTGATGCGGTCTTTAGCCCGAAGCAAAAGCGAACCAGAGGTGGGATATGCTAAACGACGACCCTCCAGCCACTTGGGGAAGTCCGATGCCTCTATGGGACCGGTCTATGTGGCCCAAAACGGGAAAACCATAGAGGGTTAGCATGTCTGATTAGGGTCGGGATGAAGACGAAAGGTTGGCTAGTTGACCGAGGGAGGTCTCGTATCGTCCTTAACTGAGGTAAGGAATGTATAACGTGGAGGGGAAAGCCGGAATGATGCGATGCGAGAAGTCGGACGGATTCATAGTAGCGATGATGCCGGTGCCTGTGAATGGCTGGTAACAGCCGGGAGGATAAAACGCCTGCTATGCGAAGGAATCCTGCTTTGGCGAAACCGGACAATAGGTGAGACTGATGCACAAATCAAGTAGGAAATCTGCGAAAGTAAGCTCAGGAGAAAGACGCGACGCCGACTGCCGAAATGGTCTGGGCATTGAAGCAATCTGTTGGAGGTTGGTGAGAATCTCACTCCTTGCAATGAGGCAACGCCAAAGGAGAGCAGTATACGGGAAATCCGTACGTACGGTTCGATGAGGGGACGGAGGTCGAAAGACCTTCTCCTACTCTACTTTTGGCAGCCATCTCTATTTCATGGGGGTTTGGGGACAAAGAAAGTCTGCAAAAGCTTGCTGAGTGGTAATGTTTTGGAGGGGGCTAAGCAGTGGTAGTAAATACTGGAGTAGATTGATGACAAAATGCAGTTTACAAATCAAATCTCTAAAATCTAGCAGAATCGTAGGTGAGCACTAACCTTTTCTATAACTAAACCTATGTCCTAAACCTTGTAAAAAACAAACACGCTTCAATATCACTGTTTAAAGAAAGTTTTACCAAAGAAACTATTATTTTTAGTAAAGGTTTTTGCGAAGCAAAAAAGTTTATTTGTAGTTAGATATTAAAATTTGTTTATAATTTTGTGCTTAGGATTTAGGATTTCTCGCAGCTAAGGCGGAAATGAATTATGTCCTTTTTTCTTCTATTGCAACAATTGATATGAAGCAACTCATGTCTGACTATGGATTCGAGAACCAGATGAAGTTATCAGCGATGGAGTGGGCGGGACTACTATGTAGATGTAAAAGCGCCGAAAGACCCACATCTCTTGTAAATGTGCCCCTATCTTTCAACATTTGGTTGTACACCCTTACAAATTCCGCAAGATTGAACGCTTGATACTATCAAAACAGGCCGGTCAACAACTGTAGAATAATCACAATGACAGCACCGATTACGCCACCAATCGCACATATCAGAATGACAAGCCATGAG
>DAOUUS010000240.1 GCA_030668065.1 Candidatus Methanophagales archaeon | reverse complement strand
TTCAGTGTATTGACCGAACTGTCTTCTCCTCCGCTTCCTGAATTAAATACCGATTGAAGGTTTATGAAAGCGTCAATCCTGCCCATGAAGAAAGCGTCAATGACTGCACTGCTCGATTTAGCACCTAAATCTTTATCACCCGCACCATAACAGAATGCAGGAATCACATCAAACTCTGTTTCCAATTCACGTATTAACGCATTCATGACTCCAAGGTCTCTGTTCGTCCAATAAGAGCGAAAGAATAGAATGCCGACTTTGTGTCTGCGGTTAGGTTTATACCATGCGAAATAGTCCTCTATGCTCTCGAAAGCAGTTTCCGCATCCGGATGATATATGCCCTCCCACAGCGTCTCTTTTGGCTCTTCATATTTGTAATCCCTGCCCAGAACCTCATTTCCCAGGTATTTTAACATATTCGCTGTGTTTTCTGTACCACCGTAAACATAGTAGGCATTGACCGTTGCAACAACATTCGGTGAAACGTTTGAAAGCCGACATAAAGTGGAATCATGCCCGAAATAGATCGTTGGCACTTTCTTATTCAGGCTTTCTGTCATCGTATTCCAATACGCTGCATTTGATGGATGTAAGAGGATGATGTCCGCCTGCTCAAGAGACTTTATGCACTCTTCTCGCTTCTTCGCATCTTCTACGTCATGTGTTGACCATGCGTTTAACTCTATTCCGAGCTCGTTACATGCTTTGGTGAGTAATACCAGATCACTACCCCAAGTTACTGCTGCTACTTTCATTTTTCATACCTGCCCGTATTTAATATGCCTTGCATTATAATAAAATCATTTGTTTATTGCGTTTATGTTACCAAAAAAGGGGTTGTGGTTATTAGTGGTGGTGTCGTGTCACGGGATAAGAAAGAGGGAGGAGGGTTCGTTCATGGAACGGGATATGTCCTCTGCAAGCTTTCTAAAAAAAAGGTGAATAGGTACATGATCTGTTAGTAGAAAGCATAGTATCCAACTAAAAATGATTATTGACACAGATTAACGCAGATTAACGCAGAAGAACTTGAATCTGTGTGAATCTGTGTGAATCAGCGTCTTACATAGGTAGAATTTATACATTATATACAATAAAAACAAAAATTATGGGAAAAATGACTTCATGGTCAAATCTTATTGTTGAGTCATAATGTTATTTCGCTTACTATTCATAAGAGATTTCTTATTCATAAACATACCTCCTTTTCACTAAAAAAGACATAAGAAAACAAATTAGTATAAATGGCGGCATTGTCTTCGAAATCACAAATAACACATGAACCGTCAAACCTAAGAGAAAGGCACCTAAAACTCGGAACTTATAATATGCAGATCTCAAACCCCACTACGGGATAACTCAACCCGAAATTAGTTAATACTTCCGGATGGAGTTCACCAAAAACGCCTATTAATTTGTTTTCTAATACAATATCCGCTCTTCTGCCCTCTAAGAATGCTCCATCTCGGGACTCCACAACTGCCGCATCTTCCAAGCCCAGCTCGTTCAAAACAGCATCAACCACTGACTTAACCTCCGCGAAATTAGCATTCGCATGTGCAGAAACACCCGCAAGCCCATAGGACTCCTTTAAGCTAAACACCACAGGACCAACCTCAAAAATGCGCTGTGGCAGATCACGATGCGTGTTAAACGAAAGAATCTCCAGCAAATTCGGTAGTATAGAGCATCTAAGCATTGTTTGCTCGCTGCTTATCGGCGATGCTAGCTCTACAACAAACGGTGAAATAGTGTGACCCAAACGCTTCGCAACTTCCGTTTTCTCGCGCTGCATCAACTCAAACTGCTTCCGCTCGGAGGTCAACGTGAATGTCAACACCTCAAAATAGCCCAGGCCAGTCATTATCTCCCTCACCATTCTGTTCTTCACTTCTATCGGATGCGCTTCGCCTATGAGCATCGTACCGGGAATCTCAGGCGTTATCCTGTCATAACCGTAGCCGATAGCGATGTCTTCAATTATGTCCCATGTGTGGAGTATATCATACCGATACGCTGGTATCCGCACCTCTAATACCCCATCTGTTTTCGCTTCCGCACCAAGTCCCATTCGCGCACAGCACTTCTTACAATCTGCCATGCTCAAGTCAATACCGATAAGCGAATTGACCTCTTTTATTGATACTTCCTTTGTCGTAGTCGCTAAATTGGGTGTTTCGCGCGGCTCGCTGTTTTTATCACCCGGGAAGCGGAGCTTCACGGATTGTATCTGCCCACCGCGATCTGCCAGTGCACATGCTATAATATCGAGTGCCCTTGAAACAGACTCATTTAAGCCGGTAACTTCTACAAAAATGTCCGTTGTTGATTCGGTCACTCTCGTCCGTTCTGCATTGATAATCGGCGGGAACGAAACAGTTTTTCCTTCGGAATCCAGAATCAAAGGATAATTAGACTTGCCTTCGAGGATATAGCGAAACCCAATCCCTTTTGGATGCCGCTCTAAAATATCGGTCATGCTCATCTCTGCCTCGTAGTCCAGCGGAACAAACGAGAAGCTGGGATCAGCAGCAAGATACTTGAACGGTGGCTTCACATTCGCTAAGTCATGCACGCCAACCGAAACTTTCTCCCTGTTACGGCCCATGCCGCGATGCAAATGCTCCTGTAGCAGCATCAGCGATTCTATCGCCATAGACTCGAACTGCACGTTTCTTACCACACCGCAAACGATGTAAGGTCGTACTTCCAGAACTGACGGGTCCACAACCATCTCTATGCCGGATTTCGCTACTTCGTAGGTGACCAATCCTGGCTCGACATCCAGAAATTGTTTTAGAGCACGCGAAACGCCTTCTACACTGAAAAGATCCGGTCGGTTCGGGAAAAACTCCACGTCCATATACTCCGCTTCTGTTCGTTCTACATCCGCGCACATCAGTGGCAGCCG
>DAOUUS010000134.1 GCA_030668065.1 Candidatus Methanophagales archaeon | reverse complement strand
CATCTGTTCTGATATTGCTATAACTGGTTAAACCTGTTTCAACTACCGATATTGAGTTCTTCTCAGGATCCACAACGACCAGATAATCCGTGCCATCTTTGACCATTTTCGCTATTATTCGATTATCGGGTAGGAACTCATAGTTACTCTGCCCAAATACCCAGTGCGGTTCACCGAATTCAGCCAGTTCAGATGTGATTTGCTCTTCGGTATCGGTATAACAATACAGATTCCACCAATTCGCGGACAGGGACTCATCAGCTACTGCTTTATCCTTCACGTAGTATAGTTTGCCTTCGCTATCAAATCGCGGAAAGCAGATCGCGTCACCGTCAGCAACGTTCTTCAAAGCATGTAGAGCATTGTCTTCAAACGTGCCCGTCATTAAGGCCGTACTATCCCAGGGCATATGGGGATGTTCCCATTGAAGCCATGCTACTTCCTTCCCGGTTGGCGAGAAAACAGGGTCGGCATAAAAATCACTACCTTCTGCTATTATCTGGGGCTCGGATACACCCTTTGCGTTTAAATCTAATACCGCCAGGAAGTTCTCGTTTTCCTTAGTCGTATGCTCTTTCTCGTATACAAATAGGAGTTTCGTTCCATCAGGACTAACAGTAAGAGCGGCATATTTGCCTAAAGATCCGTCTTCATTCATTACTGGTGTGAGTGGCTGCGCTTCTGAAGTATCTTTTGACTGGTGATAGATACGCTGGTCGTAGAAATTGACAAAATAGAGGTCTTTCTTGAATACTGTGTATGCACCGCCGCCATATTCGTGTACCCTTGTCCGTACATTGAACCCTGGCGGGGTGATGTCTCTAACCACGCTATCTCGTTGTACCACAATACATCTACCTTTTTCTTCTGGTCTCTGCTCAAGCCAATACGTGCATTTACTCTCTATGTGTATCTCATTCAAGCCGATGCAGTCAGAAAAAACCGCTTCGGGACTGAGGGCAGGTTCCCACTTGACAAAAGGTGTTTCTTTGTTTCGGGTCATCGAAAGCTAAATAAGTTTATGTAGCTCGTGCCTAATAAAAGATCAAAAATGTCCTTTCTTTATCGTATCATAATTTGAAATACTTATATCTTTATACCTACTACCTCTCACTAACCTATGGAAAACGGACCAGTAACAATAGTGGAAGAAGAAGGCGTGACGCATAAAAGTCCGATTGTGATAGAGGGTCTGCCCGATGTGGGTCTGGTAGGAACCATCGCGGCTTCTTACATCGTGGATAAGATGGATTATGCTAAATTAGGCTACATTGAATCTGAGTTGTTTCCGCCGGTCATGGTGATACACGAGGGCAAATTGATAAGCCCTTTCCGTATATACGGCAATGAGGATGTGGTAGTGGTGTTATCAGAAATTGCGATACCACCGGACGCTGTTTATCCATTGACGACTGCTTTAACTGATTGGTTCAGCAGTATCGGTGCAAGACTCGTTATATCGGTATCGGGGCTACCGATGAAGAACCGGATTGATATAGAGAAGCCGGAAGTGTTTGCAATTGGTAATAATGACGCTGCAATGAAGAAACTGGCGGCTAAGCAGATAGAACTGCTGCAGGAGGGTTTTATCGCGGGTACCTACGCCGTAATGCTAAGACAGTGCATGAAAAGGGGGTTGAGTGCGGTTTCTTTGCTTGCTCAGTGTTTTCCGGTATATCCGGACCCTGGTGCGGCAGCATCGGCAATTGAGGTGCTTGATAGGTTTATAAATCTGGGCATAGATGTTGGCGAGTTGATGGGGCGGGAGGAGGAGATAAAACTAAAAGCAAGGGACCTCATGCGAGAGACCGCGCTATCGGCACCTGAAATGCAAAAGGGCGTGGAGCAGGATATGCCTATCATGTACCGTTAGGTAAAAAACAAATAAGGTGGTGACGTGAGATGAGTATAGAGCGAAGGATAATTAAGGCGACATGGGGCTATAATGGCGATTTGGAGCCTTTATCCGAATTGGAAGATCTGGGTGATGCGATACTGGTCACCTTCGACTTGCCACGCGTAAAGAAAGAAGACGTGGAGATAAATCTGACAGAGGATACCGTGGAACTAAAAGCGAAGCTGAGCGAGTCGGTTTGCTGGGAGAAGTGGGGTAGTATCCAGAAGAGACTAACTTTTCAGACGTTCCAGAAGCAGATAAGGTTGCCAGTGCATATAAACCAGAAAGAAGCATCTGCTTCGTTCAAAAACGGTATTCTCCGGGTTGTAATGCCAAAACTGCGGGAGAAGGTACTTATACATATAGAATAATCGTAAGAGTGATGTATCAGCAAATTTGAGCTCATCTAATCCGCCCCGAGTTTCGTATAAAGTCTAAGGTTTCTGTAATACGGTCATGTAGCGTGCCATCGCCATACCCGCCTAAACTCACGCAGAATCTCTATCATCGCGTGGCAGGTTCAAATCTTCCTATAACTCCGAATTACATTTTTCGTCTGTTATATTACACCTCCTGGATACATCTACGAGATTACCAATAACGTGCAATGCCCGTATTTTTCGGAAATTTCGCTTCCTTTTCTGTCTGTTTTTATTGGTGGTTCTAGGGGTTAGCTAAACAGATACCACTTATCCACACACCCGAAATCTGGAGGGGGAATAAAAGTATAAAAGTGTTATCGGTAATTACCTCTATTGTATACGCAGAGCAAAAGAAACGAAAGGAGCAAAAGGAACATGAAATTCGAGCCGCGACAGATGAGAGAAGAAACGAGCACTGATTTTGAAGCCGCATGGCTGGCTGGCACGAAATACGCAGGTAACAGGGGACGTAACGATGATTATCCGAGATCGCTGATGCGGTTACGTTTAGGAAAGCCCCATCCGGTATTTGAAACAATACAAAAGCTGCGCGAGGCGTATTTGCGGCTTGGGTTCGAGGAAGTCATGAACCCTGTGATAATAGACGAAGCAGAGGTGAAGAAACAATTTGGAAAAGAAGCGCTTGCCGTCTTAGACCGCTGCTATTATCTCGCGGGCTTGCCGCGTCCGGACATTGGCATTTCTGAAGAGCGAGTGCAGCAAATGAACGCATGTTTCGATAGCGATTTATCGAAAGAGCAGGTAGAAGCGCTCCAGGATACGCTGCACCGGTATAAGAAAGGCGAGGTAGAGGGCGATGATCTGGTGTACGAACTAGCAAGTAGTATGGGTGTTGCGGATATGGAACTAACGAAAGTGCTGGATTCCGTACTCCCCGAATTCAAAAATCTTGCGCCTGTGCCTTCCAAAAGCACGTTACGAAGTCACATGACCTCCGGCTGGTTCCTGACGCTAGCCGAAATCTGGGATAAGAAACCATTTCCTATAAAACTATTCTCGGTGGATAAATGTTTCCGTAGAGAGCAGCGCGAAGGTGAAATACGGCTTCGGAACTACCATTCAGCATCCTGCATATTATGTGACGAAGAAGTAAGCATAGATGACGGCAAGGACATCGCAACCGGACTACTTCTGCAATTCGGATTCGAGAATACGAGATTCCGGGAGGACGAAAAACGCTCGAAATATTACATGCCGGATACGCAAATAGAAGTTTTTAGCTATCATCCACAAATTGGTTGGGTAGAAGTAGCTACTTTTGGTATTTATTCACCCACGGCGCTGGCGCAATACGATATTCCTTATCCCGTGATGAACATCGGGTTGGGTGTAGAGCGGTTGGCGATGATATTGCACGATTCCAAGGATGTGCGGGAGTTAGCATTTCCACAATTCTATGCACCCTGGGCATTGAGTGATACCGAGATAGCGGGTATGGTATCTATGGAAAAGATGCCGAGCACGGTAGAAGGCGCAGAACTCGCAAACGAGCTCGTGCGTGTATCGGAAGAGCACGCTAAAGCGGAATCGCCTTGTGAGTTCCTCGCATATCGCGGACCGCTGTACGGCAGCGATATTGAAGTCCGGGTGACCGAACAGGAAGAGAACACGCTTTTATGTGGTCCTGCGTATCAGAACGAGCTCGTGGTACACGGAGGTTCGATATTGGGCATACCGCGGACGAAGAAATGGGCTAAGGTGTTTGATTTCGGTGTGCCAGCAAATATAAGGTTTCTGGATGCTTTCGCTGCGCTTTCTGCACATGAACTGGAACTGTGGGCAAAAGAAGAGCAGACCGCGGCTGAGAAGAGTATAAAGGTGAAGATAGTGCGAAGCGGTGCGGATATAAATATAAAGATAGACGAACTTGCGATGCGGTATATCACGTCGCGGAAGAATAAAATAGATGTGCGTGGTCCTGTTTTTATGAATGTCGTTGCTAAGAAGTGTTGATCAAGATTGCGTGTGGGTGAGTGGTTGCATAGCACAGTAAAGGGGCGATTTCAATAGTAACGACCCGGAATTTTATAACAAAGTCTATTTTCTCAATACCTGCGCCCTGCTTAAAGCTACTTTTGGTGTTTTGATGGGTTTAAATCCTATGGCTACCGCTTTAGTTAAAGTCTCTTCAAATGCCTGTTTTGAAACGTGAAAACTTGGCTCTATGATAAAAAATGTGCCACCTGGTTTTAGTACAGAGCACATTTCTGCCAGGAACGTTTCTTGATCTGGAACCTCATGAACCATGTAAAAAGCAAAAACAAGATTAACTCTTTCTGTAATACCTATTCGATCTTCGTCACATTTATGTAACACAATTCTTGTTTCTATTTCCGTTCCCTGAATCTTGTTTTTTAATTTCTCGAGCATTCCTTCCTGCAAATCCGCAGCAATCACTTTGCCGGATTTACCCACCATTTTTGCCATTTCCACGGAATACAGGCCGGGACCACATCCCACATCCAGAACGACCATCCCCTCATTTACATATTCGCCTAAAATCTTCTTTGGATTATGGATCCATTTTCTGAATATATTATCAAGGCCCCTTGCATTTTCAACAGGGCACACTCGCTTATTTCTCTTTACCATGTTATACTTTCCTTTTACAGCCCGT